>JAJPWX010000020.1 GCA_021205755.1 Lachnospiraceae bacterium
ATTTATATGGTATATGAGAATTTAAAGAAGTATCTTTCTATTATACTTGATATGGAAAAGAATATATATATACAAGAGGAAACTCTTGAATATATGTATAATGAAAGAGATTCGTTAGGTATAAGGAGAAATATAGAAGTGCCTCATTGTGATAAATCGAGCACGGATTATTCTGAGTGGATGTATAGTACAGGTAGTGTTTTGGGTGTAATAGGATTTCTTGTAGCGCTCTTTGCTATGTGGAGCCGTTGTTGGAATGTTTTCGGATTATTCACGATTTTTATCGCTCCGTTCTTTAGCTTCATTATAGCATTAGCAGTCGGCTTCGTTTCTGCCATTGTTATTGGTCCATTTGTTGCTATCGGTATTAGTAAAAAGGAACAATCTGAATATGATATATATTATGAAAGAAGATTGCAGGAATATAATCATCAAAAGAATAATGACGATAATCGTGTTAAAAACGAGATGCTTTTAAGAGGAAAAATTCAAAAAGACATAGCCCTTCTTGAGTCCCAAAAAAAACGAAACAAAAAGGCACCTCAATGAATTCTATAACTATAACATAATCAATGAGAAATATAGGCACAATATTGTTGCTATTGCGTCTTTTTATCAATATTTAGAAGAGAAACGTACATATGGTTTAGAATTTGACCAAAAGACAGGTGACAGAGGTGCGTATAATATTTATAATGAAGAAGCGCAAAGAGGTATTATAATTATACAGCTTAGTAAGGTATTAGATAAATTGGATCAGGTAATTGAGAATCAATATATGCTTCAAAATACTTTGAGAGATGCCGATAAAAAAATTGGTTTTCTTTCAAATGATATCAATCAAATGTCAAAACAAATAAGTTCTTCTATTCAGGAACAAACAGCGATTCAAGCATATAATGCGGAAAGAACACAAGCTGAACTCGAATTTATGAATACTATGAATATAATTTATAGTTGGCATTAATTATAATATTTGAATGTATGGGAATATAGAAATTTCGGATAGCGTAACAGCCATAGGAAATAGTGCCTTTTTTGGATGTTCAAGTTTAACAAATGTAGAAATTCCAGATAGCGTGACAACCATAGGAAATTTTGCATTTGGTTTTGAAATTCGATATGACGAAGGATATATTAAGGATTGAAAATTTTATTATTTACGGCTACACCGGAACTGTTACTGAAACCTACGCAGAGGAGAATGATATTACTTTTGTTACACTTACAGATGCTTCTGGTGACTAAATAGATGATGCCGCAGATGAGACGCTACAAACGATGCCACAAGTGATGCTTATACATCAACTTCTTACAATAACACCTTAAATGCAGGAAACAGTTCTGAAACGAATGCTTGGTGGATGCTGATTTGTCTTTTTGCTTCTGGATTTGCTGTAATGGTGTGCGTGCAGAAAAGGAAAACCCCAATTTACTAAAGTTTTAAATCCCTAAAATAGATTTTACCATAGAAGTGGAGTGATTGCTTAAACAGCAGTCGCTTTTTTTGTGAAAAAAATCGGAAAAACTCGGATTTGGCTACACCCCTGTCAGAAAAGGAGGAGGTGTTTGTGCCTCTCTCCTGTTGATGGAGGTAGCCATATGACTGACGGACGGAAAATGCAAATAACATTTTTTCGTATTATTTCCGCTTTCATCCCTTTAGAGGATTAGGAGGGGTTACCCCTCAACGATTGGAGGTAGGACGAATGACGGATGAGCAGAAATTAAGGATAAGAAATCTGCGTGGGAACAATGTCGGCTATGTCCGTATCGCTAGGATGCTCGGTATTTCTGAAAACACAGTGCGGTCTTACTGCCGCAGGAATGAGATGACCTGGAACAGCGCACCGATGGATGAGATAAGTAACGTGGAAACAGAGAAGCACTTCTGCAAGTGCTGTGGCAAACCTGTCCCGCAAAATCCAGGGCGTAAGGAGAAGAAGTTCTGCTCGGATAAGTGCCGCATGAACTGGTGGAACAGCCATCCGGAGTCGGTGCGGCGAAAATCCGCCAGGGAGATTGTCTGCCCGGCCTGTGGGAAGCTTTTTTTCTCTTATGAGTCCGGAAGAAAATACTGCTGCCACGACTGCTATGTCGCTGACCGGTTTGGAGGTGACAGCCGATGAGTGAGGAGCAGTTCAGGGACGAAAGGCTCTATCAGACCACCATGAGCATGGCAAAACGCATGAAGGAAAAGGGGCTGATAAGCGAGGAGGAGTATTGTCAGATTGATACAATTTTCCTTGAGAAATACAAGCCTATTTTCGGCACATTATGCTCGGAAAGTCCGTTGACTTAATTGCCTTTCAGAGTGATAGATACGATGGAAGGAGCGTGATCATATGCCGAAAATAACGAAAATTGAGGCGGTGGTGCCAGACATCACCAAAAGGAAAAAGGTGGCGGCTTACGCGAGGGTATCAATGGAATCGGAGCGGATGATGCATTCACTCTCCGCGCAGGTCAGCTATTACAGCAACCTGATCCAGAAAAACCCGGAGTGGGAATACGCTGGGGTCTACGCGGATAATTTTGTTTCCGGCACCAGCACAGCGAAACGTGATGAGTTCAATCGTATGCTCGCGGACTGTGAGGCAGGAAAAATTGACATTGTCCTCACAAAAAGTATCTCGCGCTTCGCGAGGAATACGGTTGACCTTTTGGAGACGGTGCGTCATCTGAAAGACATTGGCGTGGAGGTGCGGTTTGAGAAGGAGAACATCTGGACATTTGACGGCAAGGGCGAGGTGCTGATTACCATCATGTCCTCGCTGGCGCAGGATGAGAGCCGTAACATTTCCGAGAACACCACCTGGGGACAGAGGAAGCGTTTCGCGGATGGGAAGGCGAGCGTTGCTTACTCAAGGTTCATCGGATATGACCGGGGAAAGGACGGCGGCTTTGTGGTAAACCCGGAACAGGCGAAAACGGTAAAGCTCATTTACAAGCTCTACCTAGACGGGCTGACCTGCCATGCCATCGCCAATGAGTTGACTGCACGGAAGATTCCGTCACCCGCCGGAAAAGAGACGTGGTGCCAGGGAACGGTAAAGAGCATACTCTCGAACGAAAAGTACAAGGGAGACGCTCTCCTGCAGAAGGAATTTACAGTAGATTTCCTGCAGAAGAAGGTCAAGAAGAACGAGGGTGAGGTGCCGCAGTATTACGTGGAAGGACACCATGAGGCCATCATCGACCCTGAGACCTTTGAACTGGTGCAGGCAGAGATGGAGCGCCGGTCGCGGAGCAAACATCGGTACAGCGGCGTGAGCATGTTCTCATCCAAAATCAAATGCGGTGAGTGCGGCAGTTGGTACGGCACTAAGGTCTGGCATTCCAATGACAAGTACCGGAAGGTCATTTACCGCTGCAATCACAAGTACGATTTTGGTACAAAGTGCGCTACTCCCCATGTAACAGAAGCGGAAATAAAAAAAGCCTTTGTCAGCGCGGTGAACCAGATCCTTTCGGAGAAGGAGGAGCTGGTGGCAAACGTGGGACTTATGATTGCCGCACTCTGTGATAATTCGGAGATGGAAAAGCGGCAGTCGGAGCTTCAGAACGAAATGACCGTGGTCGCGGAGCTGACTGAGCGGTGTGTGTACGAGAATGCCAGGGTCGCGCTTGACCAGGAAGAGTACCAGAACCGGTATGACGGGCTGGTCGACCGATTTAAAAAGCTGCAGGAGGAGTACGATTCCGTCACCGAGCGGATTGCCGGAAACATGGCGAGAAAGAAAACGATGGAGCAGTTTATC
>JAJPWX010000131.1 GCA_021205755.1 Lachnospiraceae bacterium
TAGAGCAACAAAAAACCTTGAATTTAAGCGAAAAAACGCTTGACTATATGAGGAGAAGGTAGAAACAAAAAATGAAAAAGGTGAGGTGATAGAACGTAAACCGAGAGAAGTATCATTCACCGAACAGTACGGTGAAAACGCGCAGTCTGTAATGGATGCCATTCCAGACTCTTCCGTTGATGTGGAAAACGAAGTGGTTGAGCGGATGGAGCATCAGGAAGTACATAAAATTATTAGCAAGCTGGAGCCGGAAGAAAAATTGATTATTTACAGTGTGTTTTTCGAAGGCAAGACGCAGGATGAAGTGGGACGCATTATGGGGATTTCACAGCTAGCGGTTCATCAACGGCTGGAAAAGATTCTTGAAAAAATGCATCAGATGCTGCTGTAGTGAAAAATAATTTCAAAAATTTCAAAAATCTGCTTATAAATTCGCCAGCCAGTGGTATTTATTAAGTAGAGGGATTTTTCTCTCTATACAGGCTATTTGTACCTTGACAATTACAGAGTTCAGTAATAACTGACATGACATATCATACGGGGAGCACGAGGAAGATGGCGCGATAGGTATTTTAATGTTATAAAATGAAACGTGAAATGGCTGCGGGAAAACACTGCCCGGAAATCGGTCGGCAGACCGGTGATGCGAAGATTCGTATGAAGTGAGATACATCTGCGGGTGGTAGAGCACCTGTAGCCGGCATCCCTACGAACTGCCGGAGCCTGATCGCTGTGAGGCTTTTGGGTTATGGTCGGAAGTATGCATTTCGACAGGTTATTATTCCCTTCCTGATACAGGAAAACGATTCGGGGTGTCGAGGACAAATAGAATCAATAGAGCCTCTCTCATTTTTAAACATCGAGCAGGATTACGGCTGGCCGTTTCCTGCTCGATTTGAAAAAATTTTTGAAGTAATTTTAAAGATCAATATTGACAGAATTGAGCTGTGATTGCAAATAAATATAATGTTTAAGCAAATAGAAAAGATGATTTGATTTTGCCTGAGGCAAATCGACATCGTGGACAAATGGCATTCGAATGGTTATGATGACACCATGAAGGACGCCTTCGACGGGAGGTGACTGAAATAAATACTTCGGAAACGGAGAAGAAGGTTTATCAGGCAGAGGAAATCCAGAAATTGCTGGGAATAGGCAGAAGCAGAACGTATACTTTTCTTGAAGAGGTATACAAGAAGCAGGAGCCATTTCGTGTAATCAAGATTGGAAAGCTGTTCAGGGTACCCAAACAATCTTTTGATAACTGGCTGGATGGATTCAGTGAGGAAGGGTGACATAATTGAAAGAACAGAATTCTGAAAAAGGCAAATCGTTCTATGAGAAATCTTCCTGGTATCATCGGACGAAAACACTTCAGGAGAATGGAACGATAAAATACGGGAAAAAAGGTGGCTTTAAGACCCGTGAGGAAGCGGACAAAAGCTACGAGCGATGTGAGAAAGAGTTTAAAAATGCATATCGGGCGTGGCAATTGTCCAATCAGGTCAATCAGGATGTATCGTTGAAGGATTATCTGATTTACTGGCTGGAGGATGTCTTTTCTCAACGTGTAGAGTCAACCACATATATGGTTATGGCATATGCGGTGTATGACCTGATTCTTCCGTGTGTGGAACACGATGTAAAGCTGAAATATCTGAATGCGGAGTATCTGGATGCTTTGTTACAGAATGTGGCGCAAATCAGCAGATCAGCGGGAAATAAGGGCAGGGAAGTTTTAAATCTTGCATTAAAAGAAGCTGTAACGGCAGGATATATCAAAAGGAATCCGGTGACAGCTACAAAACCATACAAAAGGGCAAAGCCTACGATTACGATCCTGCATAAATCACAGATCAAGAAGCTTTTGTTTGCTGCATCCAAAAGCAACTGGTATCTGGAGATCCTTCTGGGACTGTTTTGCGGACTGAGAAAAGGCGAAATACTGGGATTAAAATTTTCGGATTTCGATTTTGATCAGAATACCGTATCAATAAAACGTCAGCTGGTATCCGATCAGAAATTGAAAAAAGGAAGTGGTAAAATCGAGGCATATGGTCTTGTGGAACGCGATCCGAAGACGCAGAATAGTTTTAGAACCTTGCGGGTACCTGATGCAGTCATGAAAGAAGTGGAAATTCGCAAAAAGAAAATGGAAGCCGATAAAAGCAGGTATGCTGCGAATTATCAGGATCACGATTATATCAGCTGCCAGGAGGATGGAAAGCCCCACGGAATGGTATCTATGAATGAGACGCTGACAAGACTATGTAATAAAAATGGTCTGCCGCATGTGACTGTACATGGTCTTCGGCATATGTATGCTACCATTTTGATTGAGATGAAGGTTCCCATTGTGAAGATATCTGCGATGCTAGGACATGGTTCTGTACATACAACATTTGAGTACTATTGTGATGTAATGGATGATAATGAAAATATCCTGGCATTTATGAATGACGCGTTTGTGCCGGTAGAACAGGAGGGATGAAAATGAAGCTTGACATGAACCTGCAGCAATATATTGATTATGAGGTTTCTGCTGTGCTCCCAATCAAAAGAAAATATGGATATCGGGTTTCCCTTATTTATATGGATGCCTCAAGAGTGGTACAGCAAAAATCGGGTTTTGCTACAGAAAAGGAGGCGGGCGCGGCAAGGGACAGAACAATTGGGGAACTGTATTCAGGAACGTATATTGTATATTCAAATGTTTCGGTGAAAGAATACATGGAGTTCTGGCTGGAAGAGGACCTCGGGAAGCGAACGGAGAGCAGTGATACATATGAGACTTTCTCGCTCAATGTACGTAATCATATCATTCCAGAACTCGGAAATAAAAAAATGGGTGGATTTAAACCGTGGAGATATCCAGAAATACTATAACAAAAAGGCAGAATATTCCATTGCGGTTACACGGCTGTCGAAAACAATTCTCAATATAGCCATGCGTTTTGCGGTGGATAAAAAGGTGATCGCAGAGAACCCGGCGGTAGGCGTCGGACTGCCAAAGAAAGCGAAGAAAGCTGTCGTTACCGAATTCCATACAAGGAATATTGATATGCAGAAAACACTGACGATGGAGCAGATTCTCGTACTGCTGGAAGCCAGTAAAGATACGCCAATTCATATGCAGGTGTGCTTTAATGTGCTGATGGGGTTGAGGCGGTGTGAGATCAACGGCGTAAAATATTCAGATGTTGATTATATTAACCGGACTCTGAAGGTACAACGGCAGCTCGGCAAGAAAAAGGGTGCAAAGAAAGAGGATTATGCGCCTAAGACGCTGACGAAGCAGGAGATTCGTTTGAAAACAGAATCCAGCTATCGGGAGCTGCCAATACCCGATTATGTGTTTGAGGCAATTCTGGAACAGCGCAAGCAGTATGAGAAGCAGAAAAAACGCCGGGGTGAAGAATTTCAGGATCTGGATTATATCTGTTGTTCCAGTTATGGCAGGCCGAGAAGTAAATGCTACTATTGGCCTTACTATAAAAAACTATTAAAAGAAAACGACCTGCCGGATATTCGCTGGCATGATCTGAGAAGTACCTTCTGTACACTCCTGTTGAAAAATGATTTCAATCCAAAAGCGGTTTCTAAATTGATGGGACATGCGAAGGAGATTATCACCATGGATGTCTACGGAGACAACCAGAACATTATAGCAGATTGTGTAGGTGAGATGCAGTCGTTTGTGGATGAGGTAATGCCGGAAGGAGGAGAGCAGAAAAACAAGGAACAGCAGGAATGTGATGCGATCGTAATAGACATAGATGAATACCTGAGCGCATAGATACATTTCAGGAATAAATCGTATATACAGCAAGTTGAAGTGATAGTCGCTGAATCGAACAAATATTCGAAAAAGCGGCTATACTTTTTTGAAAGGATGTGGTATACTGCTGAAAGATTTGGCGTCCGCTTAGTGACCGGCTGTGTTATTCAGTCTACCAGGTTTTACAGGGTGTTGCGGAGTCGGAAAATCCGGGTTTAGTGACCTGCATTCGTAACGAGGCCTAAAATGACGATTTTTGAAAACGCATGGTTACGAATTTCTGCCTTATAGAAGACCTTTTTATGCGCACGAGCCGCGAAAGGAAGTATCCAGCTGACGCTGGCGCAGCTCGGCGCGTGAGGAGACAGACAAGCTGTCTCCTATTGGAAATACGGAATCAGGAGGTGATTTTTGTGCAACCTGAACAAAAACCTTTTATTTTACACAGTGAATACCAGCCCACCGGTGACCAGCCGCAGGCGATTGCTGAACTCGTCGAAGGCTTCAAAGAAGGCAATCAATTCGAGACTTTGCTGGGTGTGACGGGTTCCGGGAAGACGTTTACGATGGCGAATGTGATCGAGCAGCTGCAGAAGCCGACTTTGGTCATTGCGCACAATAAAACGCTGGCGGCGCAGTTGTACGGGGAGTTCAAGGAGTTCTTCCCTGAGAACGCGGTGGAGTACTTTGTGTCCTATTATGATTATTATCAGCCGGAGGCGTATGTGCCGTCTTCGGATACGTATATCGCGAAGGATTCAGCGATCAATGATGAGATTGATAAGCTGCGCCTGTCGGCGACGGCATCACTGGTGGAGCGACGGGATGTCATCATTGTGGCGAGTGTTTCCTGTATCTATGGTCTGGGCAGCCCGGCGGATTATAAGGATCTGGTACTCTATCTGCGGCAGGGACAGGAGAGGGATCGGGATGAGATTCTGCGGAAGCTGATTGATATTCAGTATGACCGCAATGAGATGGATTTTCACCGTGGTACGTTCCGGGTGCGCGGGGATGTGCTGGAGATTTTTCCGGCGAATGCGGACGACTATGCCTACAGGGTGGAGTTTTTCGGGGATGAGATTGACCGGATTACGGAGATTGACGTGCTGACCGGTGCGGTGAAGAAGGGCCTGGAGTTTATCGCGGTCTTTCCGGCGTCGCATTATGTGGTGCCGATGGAGAAGATTCTGCGGGCGGCGGATGCGATTGAGGAGGAGCTTGCGGAGCGTGTGACTTACTTTAAGAGTGAGGATAAGCTGATTGAAGCGCAGCGGATTGCAGAACGGACGAATTTTGATGTGGAGATGCTGCGGGAGACGGGGTTCTGTTCAGGTGTGGAGAATTATTCGCGTCATCTGGCAGGTCTTCCGGCAGGAGCGACGCCGCATACGCTGATGGATTACTTTGGGGATGATTTTCTGATGATTATTGACGAGTCGCACAAGACGGTGCCGCAGATCCGGGCGATGTATGTGGGCGACCAGTCGCGCAAGACGACGCTGGTGGATTATGGGTTCCGCCTGCCTTCGGCGAAGGACAACCGTCCCTTGAATTTTGGCGAATTTGAGGATAAAATAGACCAGCTTCTGTTTGTCTCGGCGACGCCGGGCGATTATGAGGAGGAGCATGAGCTGCTGCGTGCGGAGCAGATTATCCGGCCGACGGGACTTCTGGATCCGCGTGTGGAAGTGCGGCCGGTTGAGGGGCAGATTGATGATCTGATCAGTGAGATCAATAAGGAAACAGCAGCGGGCAATAAGATTCTGGTGACGACGCTGACAAAGCGGATGGCAGAGGATCTGACGGACTATATGAAGGAGGTCGGGATCCGCGTGCGCTATCTGCACTCGGATATTGATACGCTGGAGCGGACGGAGATCATTCGTGATATGCGCCTGGATGTCTTTGATGTGCTGGTCGGAATCAACCTGCTGCGAGAGGGACTGGATATCCCGGAGATTTCTCTGGTGGCGATTCTGGATGCGGATAAGGAAGGATTTCTGCGATCTTCTGTTTCTCTGATTCAGACGATTGGACGTGCCGCGCGGAACGCGCAGGGGCATGTGATTATGTATGCGGATACGATTACGGATTCGATGCGTGTGGCGATGGATGAGACACAGAGACGGCGGGAGCTGCAGCAGAAATACAATGAAGAGCACGGCATCACGCCGCAGACGATTAAAAAGGCGGTTCGCGATCTGATCAGTATTTCGAAAGAGCTGGCGAAGCAGGAAGTGCAGATGGAGAAGGATCCCGAGTCGATGAACCGGGAGGAACTGGAGAAGCTGATTGCCGAGGTGCAGAAGAAGATGAAGAAGGCGGCTTCAGAACTGGATTTCGAGAGCGCGGCCGAGCTGCGCGATAAGATGATTATGCTGAAGAAGCATTTGCAGGAGACCAATGAATGAGAAAACGGTTCAATCACGGGCAATTATTTCGAGTGCCACAGATAGAGTGGAGGGACAAATGAATCTGAATGATGCAATGGATATGAATGATGAGACAGAAGAAAAATGCGGGATGACAGAAGGAAATATGACAGATTCGATCGAAAAAACAGCCAGAACAGCCATACCGGATAAAAAGCAGTTCATCCGCATCCGCGGCGCGAACGAGCATAATCTGAAAAATATCAGCCTGGATATTCCGCGCAATCAGTTTGTGGTGCTTACCGGCCTGTCTGGTTCGGGAAAATCTTCGTTGGCGTTTGATACGATTTACGCGGAAGGGCAGCGCCGCTATATGGAGTCTTTGTCTTCCTATGCCAGACAGTTTCTGGGGCAGATGGAGAAGCCGGATGTGGAGAGCATTGAGGGGCTTCCGCCGGCGATTTCGATCGACCAGAAGACGACGAACCGGAATCCGCGCTCGACGGTTGGCACGGTGACGGAAATTTATGACTATTTTCGATTATTATATGCGCGGATTGGGATTCCGCATTGTCCGAAGTGCGGACGCGAGATTAAAAAGCAGAGCGTGGATCAGATGGTGGATCAGATCATGGCGCTGCCGGAGCGGACGCGGATCCAGCTGCTCGCGCCAGTAGTACGCGGACGTAAGGGCGAGCATGTGAAGCTGTTGGAGCAGGCGAAGCGCAGCGGTTATGTGCGCGTGCGGATTGATGGGAATCTGTATGATCTGTCTGAAGAAATTAAGCTCGAGAAAAATATAAAGCATAACATTGAAATTGTTGTGGATCGTCTGGTGGTGAAGCCGGGGATTGAGAAGCGACTGACAGATTCGATGGAGACCGTTCTGCAGCTGGCGGATGGTCTGGGATATGTAGATGTCGGTGAGGGAGAAATGATTACCTTTAGCCAGAGTTTTTCCTGTCCGGACTGCAATATCAGTATTGATGAGATCGAGCCGCGCAGCTTTTCTTTTAACAATCCATTTGGCGCTTGCCCGGAATGTACCGGGTTGGGATATAAAATGGAGTTTGACATTGATCTGATGATTCCGGATAAATCGTTAAGCATCCGGGAAGGCGCGATTGTCGTGAACGGCTGGCAGTCCTGCACCGATCCGTCCAGCTTTACGTACGCGTTGCTGACAGCGCTGGCGAAGGAGTACCATTTTGATTTATCGACGCCGTTTGAGCAGTTGGCGCCGGATATCCAGCACATGCTGATTTACGGGACAGACGGCAGACAGGTGAAGGTGCATTATAAGGGGCAGCGCGGTATCGGCGTCTATGATGTGGCGTTTGACGGCCTGATTCGGAATGTGGAGCAGCGCTACCGTGAGACCTCGTCGGATTATACGAAGCAGGAGTATGAGAGCTTTATGTGGATTACTCCGTGTAAGGCCTGCCGCGGGCAGAGACTGAAGCCGTCCGCGCTGGCGGTGACGGTTGGCGGGAAAAACATTCACGAGATTACTTCCATGTCCGTGGGGGATTTACAGAAGTTTCTGGCAGATCTGGAGCTGACACAGCAGCAGCTTCTGATTGGCGCACAGATTTTGAAGGAGATTCGGGCGCGGATTGGTTTTCTGGTTGATGTAGGTCTGGATTATTTAAGCCTGTCGCGCGCGACCGGTACGCTATCCGGCGGCGAGGCGCAGCGGATCCGTCTGGCGACGCAGATTGGCTCCGGGCTGGTCGGCGTGGCCTATATTCTGGATGAGCCGAGCATTGGCCTGCATCAGCGCGACAATGACAAGCTGCTGCGCACATTGAATAATCTGAAAGGTCTAGGAAACACCCTGATTGTGGTAGAACACGATGAGGATACAATGTATGCGGCGGATTACGTTGTGGACATCGGACCCGGCGCAGGCGAACATGGCGGTGAGGTTGTGGCGGCCGGGACGGCTGAAGATTTGAAATACTGTCCGGAATCCATCACGGGCGCGTATTTAAGTCATCGGATGTTTATTCCAGTGCCGGAGAAGAGGCGGACGCCGACTGGCTGGCTGGAGATTCGCGGCGCGCAGGAAAACAATCTGAAGGATATCAATGTAAAGATTCCGCTAGGCGTGATGACATGCGTAACGGGTGTTTCTGGTTCCGGGAAAAGCTCACTGATCAATGAGATTTTATACAAGCGTCTGGCGAAGGATCTGAACCGGGCGCGGACGATTCCGGGGAAGCATCGTGCGATCACCGGAATCGGACAGTTGGATAAGGTGATTAATATTGACCAGTCTCCGATCGGGCGCACCCCGCGCTCGAACCCGGCGACCTATACAGGCGTTTTTGATATGATCCGCGATCTGTTTGCTTCCACGGCGGATGCGAAGGCGCGGGGCTACCAAAAAGGCCGTTTCAGCTTTAATATTAAGGGCGGCCGCTGCGAGGCCTGCGCCGGGGATGGCATTCTGAAGATTGAGATGCATTTTCTTCCGGATGTCTATGTTCCCTGTGAGGTCTGCCATGGAAAGCGCTATAACCGCGAGACGCTGGATGTAAAATACAAAGGAAAATCCATCTATGATGTGCTGGATATGACCGTGGAGGAGGCGCTGAAATTTTTCGATCATCTGCCGCAGATCCGGCGAAAGATTGAAACACTGAATGATGTCGGACTTTCCTATATTAAGCTGGGTCAGCCGTCTACGACGCTGTCCGGCGGCGAGGCACAGCGAATTAAGCTTGCAACGGAGCTTTCCCGCCGCAGCACCGGCAAAACGGTTTATATTCTGGATGAACCGACTACCGGCTTGCATTTTGCGGATGTGCATAAGCTGGTTGATATCCTGCGGCGTCTGGCCGAGGGCGGAAACACAGTCATTGTGATCGAGCACAACCTGGATGTGATTAAGACGGCTGACTACATCATTGACCTCGGCCCGGAGGGCGGCGACCGGGGCGGCACGGTGATTGCGGAAGGAACGCCGGAGGAGGTTGCGGAAAATCCGGCCTCCTATACAGGGCAGTATATCAAAAAATATTTATAAAAAAATCTGAAAACGAAAAGACCTGACATCTGTCAGGTCTTTTCAGGAAAGAGAAAAATTTGGGTTGAAAAATGTTTTGCCCTGTTCTGGGAATTACCCATTCAGGAAAATGTTTGAGGGAGTACTTGGCAGCGTGTGGGAGCTGCCAAGTGTGAGTTATGAAATATATTAGCTCTTCGCTAATACTCCTATAATATAAAATGAAAATGTGTTGGAAATATGTCGGCTTTCTAAAAAAAGTGGGAAAATGCTAAAGAAATCATTGACGAAAAATGATGCTGTTCTGAACAGCAGGCCACAGACCGCCTTCTTCGAAGGCTATATGCCGCTTGCGCGTCATATGTCTGAGGCTTGATGGGCGTTCCGCCCATCCCGAAATGAAAACACAGCCTTTAGCAGGTAAACCTGCACAGTCTGTTTTTTCATTTCGATGCTGTTCTGAACTGTTGCGAAAAAATATTTCCATTTTACGGTATACTGTGTTAAGATAATGGAAAAGATAACAGAAAAGAAGATACTGGATATCCGGGATAGAGGAGTTACCGGAAAGCAGGAAAATTGCTTTTGGATGGAAAGGGGTTTGTATTTATGGCAGCTTCTGACGTTGGAATTGATCTTGGCACGGCTAGCATCCTGGTCTATGTCAGGGGGAAGGGTGTTGTGCTGAAAGAGCCATCGGTTGTAGCCTACGACCGTGATACGAATAAAATAAAGGCGATCGGAGAGGAAGCACGCCTGATGTTAGGCCGGACACCGGGGAATATTATTGCGGTTCGGCCGATGCGCAAGGGTGTGATCTCAGACTATACAGTGACAGAGCAAATGCTGAAGTATTTTATTCAGAAAGCAATCGGGCGGATGTCTTTCCGAAAGCCGCGCGTCAGCATCTGTGTCCCAAGCAGTGTGACCGAGGTGGAGAAAAAAGCTGTGGAAGACGCAACTTATCAGGCAGGCGCACGGGAGGTTCATATTATAGAGGAGCCGATTGCGGCGGCGATCGGGGCAGGGATTGACATTTCACGCCCCTGTGGAAATATGATTGTGGATATCGGCGGAGGTACCTGTGATGTGGCTGTGATATCGCTGGAGGGAATTGTAGTCAGCACCTCAATCAAAGTGGCGGGGGATGATTTTGATGAAGCGATCGTCAAATACGTGCGGAAAAAATACGGATTGATGATCGGGGAACAGACAGCGGAAGAAATCAAAATTACAATCGGTACTGCTTTTGAAAAACCTGAGCCGAAAGTGATGGAAGTAAAGGGGCGCGATTTGGTAACCGGATTGCCGAAGACGGTGCGTGTGACATCGGAAGATACCCGGGATGCGCTTAAGGAAGTGACGGGGCAGATTGTCGATGCGGTGCACAGCGTCCTGGAACGTACGCCGCCGGAATTAGCAGCGGACGTAGTAGACCGTGGAATTGTGATGACGGGCGGCGGCTCGCTTTTGAGCGGCCTGGAAGAGCTGATCGAGGCACGGACGGGGATTAATACGATGGTTGCGGAGGATCCGATGACTGCCGTGGCGGTGGGAACCGGACGGTTTGTGGAGTTGACAGCTGCGAATAATACGAAGCCGCTGGAGCAGTGAGAACGGGAAATCATGATGCGGCTGTGAAATGAAAAACAGCTGTGAAAGTGAAAAATCAGGGTAACAGAGGTTTATGGAGAGACTGGAAGGTTATATTGACCATATTATATTTCGCAACAGCGACAATGGTTATACGGTGTTTGTGCTTACTGCACAGGATGGAGAAGGGCCAAGACCGCTTTCAAAGAATAAGAAGGGGGGATCTGCGCCGGCCCGTTCTGCGAATGGCGATGATGAGATCACCTGTGTCGGCACACTTTCTTACATTGGAGAAGGCGAGAAGGTTGTGCTTATGGGGGAATACATATCGCATCCGTCTTATGGGGAACAGTTTAAGATTACAGACTGTCAGGTAAAGGAGCCGGATGATGCGGAATCAATAGAGCGTTATCTGGGAAGCGGTGCGATCAAAGGGGTTGGCACTGCGCTTGCCGCGCGCATGGTCCGGCGATTTGGAGAAGATACCATCCGGATTATTGAGGAAGAACCCGAGCGGCTTGCTGAGATCAAAGGGATCAGTGAACGGATGGCGCGTGAGATCGCGGCTCAGGTATTTGAAAAGCGGGATATGCGCAAAGCGATGATTTTTCTTCAGCAGTTTGGTGTTACGACGACACTGGCCGTGAAGATTTATCAGAAATATGGCGCCGGGATGTATCAGGTTTTAGAGGAAAACCCTTATCGGCTGGCGGATGACATAGAAGGTGTTGGGTTTCGAATTGCGGATGAAATTGCAAAGCGTGCAGGGATCCGCGTTGATTCGGAATACAGGCTCAAGAGCGGCATTTTTTTTGTCCTGCAGCAGGCGGGAGGAGAGGGACATGTGTTCCTGCCGAAGGAGCTGCTGCTTGCGCGGGCAGGGGAACTGCTCGGAATTGAATTAGAGAGTATTGACCAGTATCTGACGGATCTGGCGATTGACAAAAAGATTGTGATCAAACAGGAAAGGGAACAGACGCGTGTCTATACTGCGTCCGCTTATTTCCTGGAAATGAGCACGGCGCGTATGCTGTGTGATTTGAATATTTCCTGTGAGGTTGATCAGAAAGTAATTTCTCAAAAACTCAGTGAGATTGAGAAGAAAACAAAAACGGTACTTGACGAAAAACAGCGGATGGCGGTTATTGAGGCTGCCCGTTGCGGCCTGCTTGTTATTACGGGCGGTCCCGGTACCGGAAAGACAACTACGATCAATACGCTCATTGCTTATTTTGAGTCGGAGGGAATGCGTATTCTTCTGGCAGCTCCAACCGGACGGGCGGCCAAGCGTATGACGGAAGCGACTGGATGCGAGGCAAAGACGGTACACCGCCTGCTGGAAATCAATGTCACTTCGGATGATTCCAGACCGGAGGGTTTCGGCCGGAATGAAGAGAATCCGCTGGATGCGGATGTCATTATCATTGATGAGATGTCGATGGTGGATATTTATCTTATGCATGCGCTTTTGAAAGCAGTGACGGTTGGCACGCGTCTGATTATGGTGGGGGATGTGAATCAGCTTCCTTCTGTGGGGCCGGGGAGTGTTTTGAAGGACATTATTGCTTCGGAAAAGATGACTGTTGTTCGTCTGACCCGAATTTTCCGGCAGGCATCTGAGAGCGATATCGTGGTCAATGCCCATAAGATTAACCGCGGAGAGCATATTGTACTTGACAATAAGAGCCGGGATTTTTTCTTCCTGAAGCGCCAGGACGCAAATGTGATCATCAGCATTGTGATTCAGCTGATTCGGGATAAGCTTCCGCGCTATGTGGAGGCAGAGCCTTTTGATATTCAGGTATTGACCCCAATGCGCAAAGGACTGCTTGGTGTGGAGCACCTGAACCGCATTTTACAGGAATATTTAAACCCGCCGGATCGCAGCAAGCGGGAGTATGAACACAATGGCGTAACCTTTCGCGAGGGCGACAAGGTTATGCAGATTAAGAACAATTATCAGATGGAATGGGAGATTCGCGGACGGTATGGGATTCCGGTGGAAAAAGGAATTGGAATCTTTAACGGTGATATGGGAATTGTCCGTGAAATTAATTTACATACAGAGCAGATAACGGTTGAATTTGATGAGCATCGCATGGTAGAATATCCCTACAGTGGGCTGGATGAGCTGGAGCTTTCTTATGCTGTGACGATACACAAATCGCAGGGCAGCGAGTATCCGGCAGTTGTACTTCCGCTCCTGACAGGGCCGCGTATGTTGATGAACCGCAACCTGCTGTATACGGCAGTGACCCGTGCGCGTAAGTGTGTGACGCTGGTCGGGGATGCACGTACATTTGATCAGATGATTGATAACACCGTGGAACAGAGACGTTACACGGCGCTTGGCGAGAGAATTCTTGAATTATCGGAGAACTGATTTGATTTTCCGTATGAACCTGGGGAAGATTCAAAACGGATCATGAAGGCAAAAAAAGAAAAATGGAAGATAGCCGCGCGAAAAATCGGGGAGACGGCGGTACAGTTTCTTTACCCGCCGCGCTGTCCGCTCTGCGATACGGTAATCCCAATAGAAAGGTCGCCTGCAGTTTGCGATGCCTGCCGGGGCAAGCTGCCCTGGGTGACGGAACCGGCCTGTATGAGGTGCGGGAAACCGGTGGGTTCCCCGGAGAGGGAATTCTGTGAAGATTGTGAGCGTACGCAGCATCTTTTTGAACAGGGACGGGCCGCATTTACCTATTCGGGAGCTATGCGGAAGAGCGTTTACCGGATGAAGTTTCAGAATCGGCGGGATTATCTGGATTTTTATGCGGAAGCCATGGTGCGTGCAGGGAAAAGCTATCTTTCTTATTGGCAGCCGGAGGTAATTGCTCCGGTTCCTATGCACTGGAAAAAGCGTGCCGCGCGTGGGTATAATCAGGCAGAACTTTTGGCGGTGCGGATCAGCCGGCTGACCGGAATTCCGTGCGAAAGAAGGCTGCTGCGGTGTGTCCACTATACTGGAGACCAGAAAGAACTGGGGCGAAATGAGAGGCTGCGGAACCTGCGGGGAAGTTTTGAAGTGTATGCGCCTGTCCCGTGTCGGATTCTTCTGGTGGATGACGTTTATACGACCGGAAGTACGATGGATGAAGCAGCCAGAGCCTTGCGGGCGGCAGGAGCGAAACTGGTGTTTTTCCTGGTTTTATGCACGGGAAAAGGGAAAAAAAGTTTGCATGACACGAAATCTGTGCTATACTGAAAAAGTATCATTGCGTTCAGAGGGGAGAGCAAGATGGAAAGCATAATCTTTTGGCTGAGTGACAGCCTGTCGTGGCTTACGATACCGACCGTATCGATTACGGCCACGGATGTTCTCGAAATCCTGATACTGGCTTTTCTTGTGTACAATTTATTACTCTGGATCAAAAATACGCGGGCCTGGAGTTTGCTAAAGGGGATTGCGGTTCTGGTCTCCTGCATCGCGATTGTATATTTGCTGCAGATGACGACACTGATTTATCTGGTAAACCGCGGTCTGGATATTGCGATTACGGCTGCAGTTGTTGTTTTTCATCCGGAGATCCGCAGAGCACTGGAAAGGCTTGGGGAGAAGCCGATTTTTTCCGGGCTGATTCAGATTGGGGATAGCAGTAAAAATGTGACGGAACGTTTCAGTGATAAGACGGTGAATGAGATTGTAAAGGCCAGCGTAGAAATGAGCAAGGCGAAGACCGGCGCTCTGATTGTTCTGGAGCAGAACACCCGCCTGCAAGAGTATGAGCGGACGGGAATCATGCTGGACGCGATTGTGACGAGCCAGCTTTTGATCAATATTTTTGAACATAATACGCCGCTTCATGATGGGGCGGTGATCATTCAGGGGAACCGTGTCACTGCTGCGACCTGTTACCTTCCGTTGTCAGATAATATGATGCTGAATAAGGCATTGGGAACCAGACACCGCGCGGGACTGGGGATCAGCGAAGAGACCGATTCGATGACAGTGATTGTTTCGGAGGAAACCGGGGCGATCTCCGTCGCGTACAAAGGAGAACTGATGCATGCGATTTCTCAGGAAGAATTGAGACGGCAGCTTGAAATTTTACAGAATAAATCAGTTGCCCCCAGAAAATTCCAATTCTGGAAGGGGTGGACCAAGAATGAAACATAAGAAAACCAGGCAGTTGTCTGGAAAAGTGTCCGGGAAAATTCCCAAATGGCTGAAACGGAACTGGTCATTGAAGCTGATTTCATTAGGTATTGCATTCCTGATCTGGCTTGTAGTGGTGAATGTGGATAATCCGACCAAGTCGAAGCTGTTTCGTGATGTCAAGATTGAGATTATCAATGAAGACAGTGTGACGGAGATTGATAAAACCTTTGATATTGTCTCCGAGGACACCGTGGTAATTAAGGTGACGGAGAAACGGCGGGTGCTGGAGAGTCTTTCAGCCTCTGACTTTACGGTGATTGCGGATATGGAGAATCTGACGGAGATGAACACGGTTCCGCTGACAGTTACCTGCAGCAATTCCGCTGTGACTCTGGATGAGATTACGATTGTTCCATCTTCATTAAAAGTCGAACTGGAGCAGATCGTAGAAAGTGAGTTTGTGGTAACGGTTGAAACCACAGGTACGCCAGCGAGCGGATATGAAGTCGGGACGACGGAGGTCGTGGAAGGTAAGACGGTAATGATCGCCGGGCCGCAGAGTCTGATTGAGAAGATCGGCCTGGTGACAGCGTCAGTATCTGCCAATGGGATATCCACAGATCAGAGACTGACGAGTACACTTACTATTTCAGATAAGAATGGAGATACTCTTAGTGAAACACAGATGAGTCGTCTGCAGATCAAAGATTCGTCGGGCGTGCTGCTATCGGATAATGAAGTGACGGTCGACGTGGAGCTCTGGTCAGTTTTGTATGAGGTGCCGATTGAGGTTGAGACAAGCGGGACGCCGGCGAGCGGCTATGAGGTCACCGGCGTGAGTACAGTGCCAACGACGGTAAATCTGGTCGGTACGGAGGAAGCGTTGGCGGCGATTACGCGGATTGTGGTGAATGAACCGGTGTCTGTTGCGGGTGCGACAGAGACATTTACGCAGGAGATTGATCTTTCCGATACGCTGAGCGATATGGAAAACGTGCGGCTGGCTTCAGGTGTGGACTCATCTGTTTCTGTCACGATACAAATTGAAAAAAATGGTGATCAGACTGTGCAGATAGCCCTCTCAGGTCTGACCGTTCTGAATCGTCCGGAAAATATGACGCTGACTTTTTCGCCAGCGGACGTATTTTCTGTAACAGTTCATGCGGATGATGAAGAGAGCACAATCTCTGCGGAAGACATTACGGCGACCATAGATCTGTCCGTGTGCGCGGAAGAAGGAGACTATGAAGTGCCGGTAGAGATTGAGCTGCCGGATGGATTTACACTGGTGTCGGAAGTGACACTGACGGTAAACGCGACAGCGATAGAGCAGATTGAGGCTGCTACGGAGGAATAATTCAGATGGAGAAGAGATTGACGGTAAATAATGAACTGGGACTCCATTTACGCCCCGCGGGTGAGCTGTGTTCGATTGCGATGGAATATGAGTCAAAGATTACGATTTGCTTTCGAGATCGCGAGTTTAATGCGAAGAGCCTTTTGAGTGTGCTGAGTGCCTGTGTTCAGAGCGGCGATGAGCTTACCATCCGCATAGAGGGTCCGGATGAAGAGTCAGCGGCAGAGCAGATTTGTGCGTTTTTTAACGGTCTGCACTGAGAGTATTGCTATTCAAAAGAATGTACGGGGAACGTTCCGGATCGGGATCCGATGAAGTCAGACGTTCCCTTTTTCTTTGAAGAGGAGTAGGAGGCATATGAAAAAACGGGAGCAGTACAAAAGACTGATCATGTTTTTGGCATCGGTTTTGATTGTGGCAGTTCAGACCGGAGTATTTGCGTATGTCTGGTTTCATGATTATCACTTCAAGGAAGTGATAGGCAGAAGATACAGCTTTTGGGGGCACTGTGCCCTGATCAGTCTTTACGCATTTCTGGTGATAATGGTATCAAAGCTTTTTTCTGCTTTTAAGGTAGGGTATCAGCGAATCCTAGATGTTTTGCTGTCACAGATATTTTCTGTGCTGATTGTGAATATTGTTGTTTATCTGCAGCTGGCTTTGATTGGCCGGTGGAAATTTCTGGAGCATGTGCAGCCGATGCTTCGGGTTTGTGGAATCAATCTTGCGGCGGTAGTGATCTGGGTGTTCTTTATGCGCTGGGTTTATGTGAGAATTTATCCGCCGCACGAGATTCTGCTGATCTATGGCAGTCTCAGTCCGAAGCCTTTGATCGAGAAAATGAAGACCAGAAAGGATAAATATATTATCGAAGGGACGATTTCCCTGAAGCAGGGAGAGGCTGCGATCAAAGAGGAGATTCTGAAGCATCAGGCGGTGATGATCTGTGATATCCCGGCACATGAGCGCAATCTGTTTCTGAAGTTTTGTTTTGAACATGACATTCGCTGCTATTGCCAGCCTAAAATATCGGATATCATGGTGATGAGCTCTGAGGAGATTAATATGTTTGATACTCCGCTGTTGCTGTTCCGCAATCGTGGTCTGACGGTGGAACAGCAGGCAGTCAAGCGGTTTTTTGACATAGTGGTTTCCGCGTTGGCGCTGGTTATCCTTTCTCCATTGTTCCTGATTATTGCACTGCTGATCAAGGGCTATGATGGCGGGCCTGTGTTTTACCGCCAGGAGAGATTGACAAAGGATGGTAAGGTCTTTCTGGTTTACAAATTCCGCAGCATGCGTGTGGACTCGGAGCTGCAGGGCGCACGTTTGGCGTCAAAGGGCGATAGCCGGGTTACGCCGGTCGGCAAAGTACTGCGCAACATTCATTTCGATGAACTGCCGCAGCTGCTCAACATTCTTCAGGGAGATATGTCTCTGGTCGGCCCCAGGCCGGAGCGTCCAGAGATTGCGGCTGAGTATGAGAAGGAAATACCAGAGTTCTCTTACCGCCTGAAGGTGAAAGCCGGGCTGACCGGTTACGCACAGGTGTATGGAAAATACAATACCAAACCTTATGATAAATTAAAGCTGGATCTTACTTATATTGAGAATTTCTCGTTCCTGCTGGATTTGCAGCTGATTGCGACAACCGTGAAAATATTATTTCAGAAAGAGAACACGGAGGGAGTCGAACAGTGGCAGAAGACAGCGTCGACACGTGTGCAGGCCAATGAACGTTTGGCTCCTAAGAATGAAGCGGCCGCTCCTGTATCCGGTGAGGCCGGGACAGAAGCGGCTCCGATTGTATCGGTTATCATCCCGGCCTGTAACTGTGCCGCGACCATTGGGCGCGCGATTGATTCTGTACTGGAGCAGGGGGTTCCGCTGGAGATTCTGGTGTTGAATGACTGTTCGCCGGATGAACTGGATTCGGTTATGGAACGCTATGAGAATGTCAGAGAACTGCATTATTATAAGAACAAACGCAGTCTTGGCGCTGCCGCGACGCGGAATCTGGGCGTAGAAAAGGCAAAAGGAACCTATGTCGCCTTTCTGGACGCAGACGACTGGTGGGACAGAGACAAACTGAAAAAGCAGCTTGCGCGGCTGGAATCCGGATTTTCTGCGGGTTCGGATGGGGGAACTGGAAAAAAACGGGATGCGGCGGCACCGGTGCTTTGCGCGACCGCTCGCGAGCTGGTCACGCCGGAGGGAGAACGAACCGGCCGTGTGATACCGGTTCATGAGGAAATTTCCTATCGACGATTGCTGCTGCACAATTGCATCAACTGCTCTTCGGTACTTCTTCGCACGGATGTTGCGAGACAGTTTCCGATGCAGCATGAAGACAGCCATGAGGATTATATTACCTGGCTGTGCATTTTAAAGAAATATGGTTCTGCGCTGGCGGTCAATGAGCCGCTGCTCAAATACCGCCTGAGTGCGTCAGGCAAATCTGGAAGTAAGCTTCATTCTGCAAAAATGACGTACCGTGCTTATCGTTATGCGGGGTTTGGAAAGGCGGCTTCCGTGTGCCTTTTTAGTGCTTACGCAGTGAATGGGGTGCTGAAATATGCCGGTGCTTATCTGCGGGGCTTTTTCCGAAAAAAATGAAAGAGATAAAGAGAGGATGAGAAAGTATGATTCAGAAACTGATTGAAAACATCAAAAAGACAAATGCACCGATTGTAGTCGGTCTGGATCCGATGCTGAGCTATATTCCGGAGCAGATTCAGAAAACTGCTTTCGCGGAATATGGAGAGACTCTGGAGGGCGCAGCGGAAGCGGTATGGCTTTATAATAAAAAGCTTGTAGATGCCATCTATGATCTGATTCCGGCGGTAAAGCCGCAGATCGCGATGTATGAACAGTTTGGCCTGCCGGGGTTGACCGCCTTTAAGAAAACAGTTGACTACTGTAAGGAAAAAGGCCTGGTAGTGATTGGCGATGTGAAGCGGGGGGATATTGGCTCGACCTCAGCGGCATATGCGACTGCGCATCTGGGGCGGGTAGCAGTTGGTTCTCAGATGCTGACGCCTTTTGGAGAAGACTTTGCGACGGTGAACCCTTATCTGGGAACGGACGGGATCAAACCGTTTCTGGATGTTTGCCGTGAGGAAAAGAAAGGAATTTTCATTTTAGTGAAGACTTCAAATCCGTCAAGCGGTGAATTTCAGGATCGCCTGGTTACAGGAGCCGTCGGGGAACATGGAACAGACGGGAAGCCATTGTATGAGGTTGTTGGTGAAAAAGTGGCCGAGTGGGCTGCCTCCTGTATGGGTGATACCTATAGTTATGTCGGTGCGGTTGTGGGCGCGACTTATCCGGAGATGGGGAAGGTACTGCGTCATGTTATGCCGAAGTCGTTTATTCTGGTGCCGGGGTATGGTGCACAAGGCGGCAAGGCTGAGGATCTCGTACATTACTTTAATGAGGATGGCCTGGGTGCGATTGTCAATTCTTCGCGTGGAATCATCGCCGCATATAAGCAGGAAAAATATGCGGCGTTTGGAGCGGAACATTTTGCGGAGGCGAGCCGCGCGGCGGTGGTCGATATGATTGAGGATATCAACCGCGCGTTGGAACAGCGGGGCTGATTTCGGAGGAAAAAAAGGATGGAAAAATCAATGCTGCGCGCGACTATTCTTTCACAGGAGGAGATTGCGCATCAGATATACAGCATGTGGCTTCAGACAGACGAAATCGCCAGAGCCGCTGTGCCGGGGCAATTCGTTTCCGTTTACTGCAACGATTCGGGGCGGATGCTTCCGCGGCCGATCAGTATCTGTGAGACAGATAAGGAACGGGGAGGGATTCGTCTGGTATACCGGGTTGCAGGAAAAGGGACGGCGGAATTTGCCGGATATCAGGCTGGTGACCGCCTTGATCTTCTGGGACCGCTGGGCAACGGCTTTCCTTTGGAACGCTGTCAGGAAGGACGGACTGCATTTCTGATTGGCGGGGGAATTGGCATTCCTCCGATGGTGGAGCTTTCAAAAAGACTGAAAGGTCAGGTACAGGTGATCGCCGGATACCGGGATGAGCTGTTTTTGACCGATGAACTGGCGGCAAATGGAGAACTGTACCTTTCCGTGGAAAACGGTGACTTGTTTAAAAATCTGTCTGCGGGTGGGGCTGTGCATGGAAACGTGCTGGACTGCATACGGGAAAAGCAGCTGGCGGCTGACGTGATCTATGCCTGTGGACCGACGCCTATGCTTCGCGCGATCAAAGCGTATGCGCAGGAGAACGGAATGGAGTGTTATCTGTCTCTGGAACAGCGGATGGCGTGTGGAATCGGAGCCTGTCTTGCCTGTGTCTGTGAATCGGCAGACGTGGATGCCCACTCACAGGTGAAAAACAAGCGTATCTGCAAAGAAGGGCCGGTATTTGCCGCGGAGGAAGTGGTTTTATGACTATGATTAACACAAAAGTATCAATTGCAGGTGTAGAACTAAAGAATCCTGTGATGACTGCGTCTGGCACCTTTGGTTCCGGTATGGAGTACAGCGAATTTGTTGATTTGTCCAGACTGGGCGCTGTCGTAACAAAAGGAGTGGCGAATGTTCCATGGCCGGGGAATCCGACCCCGCGTGTGGCGGAAATTCGCGGCGGGATGATGAATGCGATCGGACTGCAGAATCCGGGCATAGAGACATTCTGTTCTCGCGACCTGCCGTTTCTGGCTGATTACGACACTGCGGTAGTGGTAAATGTCTGCGGGCGGACAACGGAAGATTATGTTGAAGTAGTGGAGCGCCTTTCTGATGAGAAAACGGTGGCTCTGCTGGAAATCAATATTTCCTGCCCAAATGTGAAGTGCGGCGGAATTTCTTTTGGCCAGAACCCGGACTCAGTGGAAGCGATCACGCGTGAAATTAAAAAACACGCAAAACAGCCAGTGATCATGAAGCTTAGTCCGAATGTAACAGACATTGCGGAGCTGGCCCGGGCAGCGGAAGCGGGCGGCGCAGACGCACTCTCGATGATCAATACCCTGACTGGGATGAAAATTGATGTGAACCGGCGAATCTTTGCGCTGGCAAATCGAACCGGCGGCGTTTCTGGTCCGGCGATTCACCCGATTGCGGTGCGCATGGTCTATCAGAGTGCGCAGGCGGTAAAGATCCCGATTATCGGAATGGGAGGCATTGCCTGTGCAGAGGATGCGCTGGAATTCATTCTTGCCGGGGCGACTGCGGTCGCCGTTGGCACCGCGAATTTCCGCAATCCGAAGGCGGCGGTTGACGTGATAGAGGGGATTGAGGATTATATGCACAGACAGAAAGTGGATGACATACGTACTTTGATTGGTGCCGTTCGATGAAATGTGCTGGGAAGAAGAGCATACTTTCTTGCGTATCGAATAAATAGCTGAAAATGGGCAACACTCCCTGATAAGAAGGGAGGTTGCCCATTATGTTTTTAAGGACACTATGGAAAAACAGGTATGTCGGATTCCTTTTTCTGCTTCTGTCTGTTTTTCTCAATGTGGTTGCTGCTGCCGCACATCATTCTGTTATACAGCAGGAAATTGCGGAAGAAGTAGTGCGTTTTCATGTGCTTGCGAATAGTGACAGGGAAGAGGATCAAAGTGTAAAATATCAGGTTCGGGATGCCGTGCTGGCGTGGATGTCTGAAAACATTCAGAGTGCAGGACAGAAAGAAGAAGACCGGGATGCGGCAATGAATTTTTTGTCTGAAAATCTGTCACAGATAGAGGCTGCCGCAAACGCAGTGCTGGAAAAAGAAAATATGTCCTATCGTGCGACTGCGGAGATAACCAAAAGCTATTTTCCGGATCGTACCTATGGAGAAATCACGTTCCCGGCGGGCTGGTATGATGCGCTGCGCATCCGGCTCGGGGAAGCAAAGGGTCAGAACTGGTGGTGTCTGCTCTACCCCAATCTCTGTTTTTCAGACTGTCTTCATGCGGTAGTGGAGGATGCCGGGCTTGCCAGACTGGAAGAAGTGCTGACTGTGGAAGAATATGAAAGCCTTCTGCAATCCCCAGGCCAGTGGAAAATCAGTTTCCGGTGGTTTTGACGGTCGGCTGCAGGACTTCTGAAACTCCGAACCGGCACAGCTTTTACATAGGGTGCCTGCCCGGAGTTCCGTGTACATGATGGTTTACTGGGCTCGCTTAAATCCGGCTCTTTTGCGCAGTGTCGGATCCAGAATTTTCTTGCGGATCCGCAGACTCTTCGGCGTCACCTCGAGCAGCTCATCTGTGTCGATGAATTCCAGCGCCTGTTCCAGACTCAGGATTTTTGGCGGCGTCAGCTTCAGTGCCTCGTCAGATCCGGATGCACGTGTATTCGTCAGATGTTTGGTTTTGCATACATTTAGCTCGATATCCTCCGGTTTTGCGCTCTGTCCGATGACCATTCCGGAGTAGACCTTTTCTCCAGGCCCGATGAAGAGGGTTCCGCGGTCCTGTGCATTGAAGAGACCGTAGGCGACAGATTCGCCGCTCTCAAAGGCAATCAGTGATCCCAGATTCCGGTAGGTCAGATCCCCTTTGTAAGGGCCGTAGCCATCGAAAATGGTATTCATGATTCCGTTGCCCTTTGTGTCGGTCAGGAATTCTCCGCGGTATCCGATCAGCCCGCGGGAGGGAATCGAGAATTCCAGACGGGAGTAGCCGCCCTGGCCGAGACTCATGCCCTGGAGTTCGCCCTTGCGGAGACTGAGCTTCTGGATGACGGTGCCGGAAAATTCCTCCGGGACATCGATGTAGCAGAGCTCCATCGGTTCCAGCTTTTTGCCGCGCTCGTCGAATTTATAGATGACTTCCGCTTTGCTGACCGCGAATTCAAAGCCTTCGCGGCGCATGGTTTCAATCAGGATAGAAAGGTGCAGCTCACCGCGTCCGGACACCTTAAAGGTATCGGTATCGTCTGTATCCTCGACGCGCAGACTGACATCGGTGTTTAATTCGCGGTACAGACGTTCCCGGATGTGGCGGGAGGTGACATATTTTCCTTCCTGTCCGGCGAGCGGGCTGTCATTGACGATGAAGTTCATAGAGATCGTCGGCTCAGAAATTTTCTGGAAGGGAATGGGATCCGGTGCTTCCGGCGCGCAGATCGTATCGCCGATATGCAGGTCGGAAATACCGGAAATCGCGACGATGGAACCGATGGTGGCAGATGGGACATCTACCTTATTTAAAGCGTCAAATTCATAGAGCTTGCTGATCTTGACCTTCTGTTTTTTATCCGGATCGTGGTGGTTGACAAGGACAACCTCTTGATTGACAGAGATCGTGCCGCGGTCGACCTTTCCGACGCCAATGCGGCCGACATATTCATTGTAATCGATCGTGCTGATCAGCACCTGCGTCGGCCCATTCTCATCGCCTTCCGGGGCAGGAATGTAGTTGACAATGGTTTCAAACAACGGTTCCATGCTCGTTCCGGGAACATCCGGATCCATGCTTGCGTAGCCGCCCTTTGCAGATGCGTAGACAAACGGACAGTCCAGCTGCTCGTCGGAGGCATCCAGCTCCAGAAACAGCTCCAGCACTTCGTCGACTACCTCAGCAGGGCGAGCCTCCGGGCGGTCAATTTTATTGATACAGACGATGACAGGAAGCTCCAGTTCCAGAGCTTTGCGAAGCACAAATTTTGTCTGCGGCATCGCTCCCTCAAAGGCGTCGACCACCAGGATGACGCCGTTTACCATTTTCAGGACACGTTCAACCTCTCCACCGAAATCCGCATGGCCGGGTGTGTCAATAATATTGATTTTTGTGTTTTTATAAGTGACTGCGGTATTTTTTGACAAAATGGTGATACCGCGCTCACGCTCCAGATCATTGGAATCCATGATGCGCTCAGCAACCTCCTGATTCTGGCGGAATACGCCGCTCTGCTTGAGCAGCTCGTCCACCAGGGTTGTCTTACCGTGGTCTACGTGTGCGATAATTGCGATATTTCTTACGTCTTCTCTTATCATAATTCTCTCTCCTGAAACTTGTATTCCAACAAACCATCCGCTGTTTTTTTCTTCAGCGGAATGCTGTCTGCCTGCTTTGCGCTGATTCTGTGTGCGGGCAGTTCGCCGCGAGGTGTGAACCGGAGCGCCCAAGCAAGTTTAGCACAAATCCGTGAGAATACAAGGGTGATTAAAAAAATTTTACAAATTTTTGCATAACGGTTCTAAACAAAAAAACGTTTGAATAAATATAGACTATATACAGGAAGAAATTCCTCTATACAAAGGAAGGGAGATTAAAAAGCTATGACAGATAAGATCATTGAAAACAATCAGGTGTCCATCATGGGGAAAATTATTTCAGATTTTTCCTTCAGCCACGAGGTCTTTGGGGAAGGATTTTATATGGTGGACATTTCCGTGCAGAGGCTGAGCGACTCGTCCGATGTCATCCCGGTGATGATTTCGGAGCGGCTGATTGATGTTACAAAGGATTATCGGGAGTCTTACATACAGATTTTTGGCCAGTTCCGCTCCTATAACCGGCACGAAGAGAAGAGAAACCGGCTGGTTCTCTCTGTATTTGCGAGGGAAGTCAGCTTTGTTGAGGATGACAGTGACAAAGTAAAAAGTAATCAGATTTATCTGGACGGCTATATCTGTAAAGCGCCGGTTTACCGGAGGACCCCGCTTGGGCGGGAAATCGCAGATATGCTGCTGGCAGTCAACCGTCCATATGGAAAATCAGATTACATTCCCTGCATCTGCTGGGGGAGAAACGCCCGCTTTGCTTCCGGGTTTGAGGTGGGCGGGCATGTGCAGGTGTGGGGGCGCATACAGAGCAGGGAGTATGTGAAAAAACTGAACGAAGAATCCGCGGAGAAACGTACTGCATACGAGGTATCTGTGAGCAAAATGGAATACCTTGCGTAAGCGAAAAGGGTATGAACAATCCCGATAATTTGCACCAAATCACGGGAGATAGCCGTTCAATTTTTGGTATTTCCCGTGATTGCTTTTTGGCAGGGGATGTAGTAAAATGTGGCAGCCTGATAGTTGCTGGCCACACCTGCAGAGACTGGGGGCAGAAGTCTGACTGGAATGAACCGGTAACGTTTGATGCAGGTGGGCTTTGGCCTGACGGGTTAGGAGGAAATGTATGGACGGACGAAAGATACACATTTTTTGCGGAAACGGCACGGGAAAGACTTCCGCGGCGCTTGGAAAAGGGCTGCGCGAGGCGTGTACAGGCAAAAGTGTGATTGTAATTCAGTTTCTGAAGGAAAAAAACAATGAGACTGTTGCGGAATATTTTAAGAGGCTGGAGCCGCAGATGAGGCTGTTTCGATTTGAACGGTTTCCAGAGGATTATGAGAGCCTGAATGAGCAGGAAAGAGCGGATGAGTGCCGGAATATCAAAAACGGTCTCAATTTTGCGCGGAAAGTTCTTGTGACGGAGGAATGTGATGTCCTGATTCTTGATGAGATTCTCGGACTGACAGACCGCGGGATCGTTTCGACGGAGGAGCTGCGCAATCTGATTGACGTGGTCGGTGAAAATATGGAACTGTACCTCACAGGAACCAGCCGCTGTGAGGAGCTATGGCCCTATGTTGATGAAGTGACAGAGTTTACAACCGCATATATTCGCTGAGAGAAGGGAACGGTTTTTGCCGTTTCTTTTTGTTTTCAGAAGATTTGCGAACTTTTTTTGTGAAAAATGGATTGCCAATTCAGCAAAGACTGTGTAGAATGGCTATAGGGATTCAAAATGATGGATATTCCGTTTTATAAGATGTGCGGGAATCTGGTATGAGAAAACACGAAGCTGACTGGGCTGTGGGATGTGGAGGATTATTTTGTGCGAAAATAACAATGCAATCAGAAAAAATATATGGTCTGCGCGCGTTTTGCGTTTTTGTCTGCTTTGCGTTCTGTGCTGGATGCTGTCTGTTTCAGGCACCTGTGCGGAAGAATCCGGTGCGGATCAATGGATAAAGACAGTTTATAATGAGAACAATGGACTGGATACCGGAGAGGCGAATGTTGTGCTTCAGACTTCGGACGGGTATATATGGATCGGCAGTTATGGCGGTCTGCTTCGTTACAATGGCAGGGATTTTGAGAACTTCAGTACGGGAGAAAATGCAGTAGGTTCTTCCAGTATTCGTGCCCTTTATGAGGACGAAAGCGGCCGCCTTTTTATTGGAACAAATGATGTAGGCGTTTATATGTATGCGGACGGCGTCTTTACCAGTGTGCCCTGTGAGGAAGGAGATACAGGTTTTTACTCGGTTCGTTCCTTTACATCCGATCTGGAAGGAAATGTGTATGTCGGCACTACATCCGGACTTGCGCAGATTGTGATTGCAGACGAAACAAAGCTGGTTCCGGTTGAGGGAACGGAAGGAATGGTTGTCTATGACCTGACCTGTGACAGTGAGGGTATGATCTGGGGATGTGCGGCTAACAGCCAGCTTCTGCTTGTGGATGCCGGCGAACTGACGGCTGTTTTGAACGCCGAAGAGTGGCTGGAGAATGACTGCTACAGTGTTTTCAGTGCTTCGGACGGCTGTGTTTACCTTGGCAGCGGCGGCAGCGAGGCAGTGCGGCTGCACCGAACCGGAGACGGATACGGGACGGCGGATTTTGAAACGGAGCAGCTTGATACGGGTGACCTCTATGCGGTGAACCGCTTTTATGAGACAGATGACGGGACGGTATGGGGGCTCTGCGACAATGGAATTGCCCGCATTGATGAGAACGATGTGTTTCAGACGCCGGAGGGGATGTCAGGTATGATTTCCTGCTGCTCGATGATTGAGGATTATGAGGGGAACATCTGGGTGGCGTCGAGCAGAACTGGTTTGACTTATTATTCTGAAAGCAAGTTTTATAATTACAACGACCGGGCCGGCATCGAGGGAGTAACGGTGAACGCCGTTTTGCGGCAGGACGGAATGACCTATCTGGGAACGGACAGCGGGCTGATTGTTCTGGATGAGGATTTCTACCCGGTTGAAAATGAACTGACAGAATTGATGGAAGGTAAAAGAGTACGTCATATCAACTGTGACAGCAGCGGAACCTTCTGGTTCTGTGTGTATGGTACCGGCCTGGTGCAGTATACTCCGCAGGACGGTGAGATTCGGCTTATGACAGAGAAAGATGGCCTGCTGGGAAATCAGGTTCGCATGACATTGGAGCTGAGTGACGGGACGATTGCAGTAGCTGGTTCCAGTGGGATCAATATCTTAGAGGAAGGCGAGGTGATCCGGAGCTATGGTTCCGATGTTTTGCCGTACTCTTTCATTCTCTGTATGTATGAGGCAGAGGATGGGACGCTGGTGGCAGGCAGTGACGGGCAGGGAATTTATGAGATCACTGCAGACGGGGATATTACCCAGTATTACAAAGAGGCCGGGCTGACATCTGGCTCTGTGATGCGGATGGTGCCGGATGCGGACGGTGTCTGGATCAGCGCGGGAAGCACACTTTATTACCGGGATGCGGATGGGATTCGCGAGATTGAACTGTTGGAAAGTGTGGGCAGCATTCTGGACATCCTTGTAATTGGCGATGAAGTGTGGCTGATGAAGAGCAGCGGGCTGCTGATCGCGGACAGAGAAGAATTGCTGGCGGGGACAGCATCCCCCAGGAATCTGAGTACGGAGTATGGTCTGACTGGTACGCTGGTGGCAAATTCCTGGAACTGGCTGGATGAAGAGGAGAACCTCTGGCTCTGTACGAATAATGGCATTTCCGTGGTCGACACGGAAAAGATTCCGACGAATGAGCAGGAACCGTTGGGAGCGATTTCCAAAATAACGGTTGACGGAGTGGAAATGGCGATTTCGGACAGTCTCACAATATCGGCATCTGTGACCCGAGTGACATTTGAACTTTCAGTGCTTTCTTTTACGCCGGGGGATAAGACTCTAGAATACATGCTTGAAGGCTTTGATAAAGAAATCAGCACTGCCAGCGCTTCTTCTGTCACGTCGGTCAGCTATACGAACCTTGACGGGGGTGATTATGTCTTCCGCTTTATGGCCTGCAACGAAGATGGGGTGGAAGGACAGGAAATCAGCATCACGATCCACAAGGAACTTCATTTATGGGAAACCAGAGGATTTCTGGCAGCTGTGCTGATTGCACTGATTGCTTTTGTACTGCTTGTGATTGGGCTGGTATCACAGGTTCGGGTACACAGCCTGAAAAAGCGGCAGGAAGAGCTGAAACTTATTATTGAACAATCCCTGCATACATTTGCAAATGCGATTGACGCAAAAGACAGTGATACCAACGGCCACTCTGTCCGCGTGGCAAACTATTCCCGTGAGATTGCGCGGCGCATGAATTTTTCTGAGGAGGATCAGGAAGAGATTTCCTATATGGCGCTGCTGCACGACATTGGAAAAATTGGTATTCCAGACAGTATTTTGAAAAAAAACGGCAAGCTGACGCCGGAGGAGTGGGAGGTCGTCAAGAGTCATCCGCGCATTGGCGGTGAGATTCTCAGTGAGTTTACGGTTATCCCGGATATCGCAGACGGAGCCAAATTCCATCACGAGCATTACGATGGCAAGGGCTATTGCGAAGGACGAAAAGGGGAAGAGATTCCGCTCAAAGCCCGTATTATTGCGATTGCGGATTCCTTTGACGCGATGTGCAGTGCCCGCCATTACCAGGCAGGAAATACGCTGGAGTATGCGCGCGAAGAATTGCTGCGCTGCAGTGGAACACAGTTTGATCCGAGTATCGTGGGTTACATGGTGGATATGATCGATGACGGGTATGTAAAACAGATACAAAACGAAAGATGACCCATATATGAGGAAAAACCCCGGAGAACCTCCCCGGGGTTTTTCAATGCGCAGGGGATTAACGCCCTGCTCGAATAAATGTGTGTTAAACGGTATGTCCCTTCGCAACATAGACCGGGAAACTGTCGGTACCTTTCATTTCTTTTCCAGCGCCGAATTTTACATTTTTGTCGGTAATTACATAATCGATATCTGCGCCTGCGCCGACTACAGTATCCTGCATCAGTACGCAGTTCTTTACTTTCGCACCTTTTTCGATCTTAACTCCGCGGAACAGCACACTGTTCTCGACTTCACCTTCGATGACGCAGCCGTCTGCACACATTACGTTGGATACCTTTGCGCCGCTGATGTAGCGGGTCGGGTTGTCGTCACGAATCTTGGTATAAATCGGTGCACCCTCAAACAGCGCATTCAGGTTGTAATCATCGAGCAGCTTAAGGTTCTCATCAAAGTAGCTCTTCATACCGGTAATGCGCGCCGCATAGCCATCGAATTTGTAGGCATGCACATTTCTCCAGGAAAGCTGATTCATAAGTACGTCGCGGTTGAAGTGTTCCAGACCGCGTACGAAAGCAGTGTTAACCATGTTGATCAGCAGCTCACGTTCCAGAACGTAAATGTTCATGGAATAATTCTGTACGCCAGTGACACGCGGATTCACATAGATGTGATTGATCCGGCCCTTGTCAATCGTAAAGGTGTAATGGAAGCCTCTGCTGTTATCCTGCGTACGCATCAGATATTCCGGGAGCTCCTCTTCGCGGTAAGCAATCGAAACGTCTGCGCCGCTTTCGATATGTTCTTCGATCATTTTTGTGAAATCAAAGTTCACCGCCATGCTTGAATCTGCCATGATGACAAAGCGTTCTTTCTGTTCACGAAGGAAAGGAAGAATATTTGCCAGAGTGCCGATTCTGCCACTGTAGACCTTATTGGATTTCTCTGCATAAGGCGGGAAAATATGCAGGCCGCCGTTCTTGCGGACCAGATCCCATTCACGGCCGGTGCCGAGGTGATCCATCAGCGAATGGTAATTCGTGTTTACCGGAACGCAGATATTATCGATGCCGCAGTTTACCATGCTTGAGAGGATAAAGTCAATCATGCGGTAACGGCTTGCAAAAGGGATGGAGGCCATGTTCCGGATGCTGACCAGCTCGGGTACCAGCGCGTCATAATGATTTGGGAATATGATTCCAAGTGCGCTCTTGTTTGAATTTACCATTGTTCTTCACCGCCTTCTACATTTTTATAAATCATTGCTTTTGGACCGATGTGGGCTCCTGCGCCAACTGTGAGCCCTGCGCCGACCGTGGCCACACCATCTTCTTCCGCTGTCGGCATTGCGCCGATAACCGCATTTTCACCGATGGTTACGTTTTCTGCGAGGATGCAGTGCTTTACGACTGCACCGGATTTGATAACTGAGCCGCCCATGATAACGGCGTCTTCTACGATCGCGCCATCCTCCACCTGAACGCCCGCGAACAGGACAGAGTGCTTTACACTGCCTTTGATCCGGCAGCCGTCTGTGATCATGGAATTCTCTACTTCAGCGCCCGCGCTGATTTTGTGGCCGGTCATACCGCTGTTCCGGCTGTAAATCTTCCAGTTTTCATCAAAGAGGTCGATGCCACTGTGCTCCGGATCGAGTACCTCCATATTTGCTTCCCAGAGCGAAGAAATGGTTCCGACGTCTTTCCAGTAGCCGCTGAAATGATAAGCGTACATTCTGCGATTGTCGCGGAGCAGGTTTGGAATGATGTTGTTACCAAAATCATTTTCAGAATTAGGATCCGCTTCGTCTTCGGTCAGATATTTCTTCAGAATATCCCAGTTAAAAATATAGATACCCATGGAAGCGAGGTTCGACTTTGGCTGCTTCGGCTTTTCCTGGAATTCGGTGATTTTATCATTCTCATCTGCTACCATCAGACCAAAGCGGGAGGCTTCCTCCCATGGTACTTCCATGACAGCAACGCTGAATTCCGCATTCTTTTCCTTGTGGAAACGCAGAAAATCGCTATAATCCTGTTTGCAGATCTGATCGCCGGAGAGGATGATTACATATTCCGGGTCATAGCGCTCGATAAAAGAAAGATTCTGATAAATCGCGTTGGCGGTACCCTTGTACCAGTCCGAACCGGATGCCTGCTGATAAGGCGGAAGCACATGAACGCCTCCGTGGAGACGGTCCAGATCCCAGGGCTGTCCGTTGCCGATGTACTCATTTAGTACCAGCGGCTGATACTGAGTTAAAATACCAACGGTGTCGATGCCGGAGTTTACGCAGTTCGAAAGCGGAAAATCGATGATACGATATTTTCCGCCAAAAGGAACTGCCGGTTTTGCAAGCTTCTGTGTCAGGGCATACAGTCTGGAACCCTGACCGCCGGCAAGAAGCATTGCGATCATTTCCTGAGCCATAATAAATATCCTCCTAGATTTATCCCTGTGCATGGCGGATGAACAGACTGGTAGCAACCGGTTCATCCGGTCCGTGCACCAGACAGGGAGATGATTTCCTCTGTCTGATTGGCTTATATGTGAATTGTACCATAGATTTTGGAAAAAGGGAAATTATTTGTGCAGATTTTGCAAAAAAATTACATGAAAATGACCCGGAGGCTTCTGGCCTGCCGGGTCGGAGACAAATCTATGTTTATTTTTGGCTGGCTGTGGATTCCAGCAGTTCTTTTTTCTCCTGCAGGATGCGCTCCAGTTGGTCCAGAACAGCCGGGGCGCTGACCGATTCCATAAGAACGGAAACGAGAGCCGGTACGGAATTTTCAGAAAAATTCCGCGTGCTCGTGATTTGTCGGATTTCAAATTCCTCCTGTGTGTCGACTGCGACAAAAGCACGTCCGAAGTTCCTTCCGGTTCGAACCAGCGTTTCAGATTTAATCAGGTTTTTGTCAATCAGTGAATTAATCAGTAAGTGGATATAGCTTTTTTTCCAGGTTCGCTCAGGTGTCAGATTCACTATCTCCGTTGCGGTTAAAGGCCTGTCTGTATTCCAAAGCAAATCCATGATTTCTCTCTCAGATTTAGTTAGCGTTATTTGCTTCAAAACAGTTTTCCTCCCATTAACTCATTTACTTCAAGACAGATGATAGAATATTCTGACAAAAATGTCAACACAAAATATTGCATTGGCCGACTATTTAAGACAAATAATGCAATTGTTAGAGAAAATATAAAATTATCACAATTTTAAGTAACAGTTCCGAACAGCAATAAAATGGGCGGAAAAGAGGTTGATTTTTACTTATGAAAGGATTAAAATACGTAGCGTGTCAGAACGGGCGCAGAGCAAAACGAATATTTTAAGGAGGATCATGAAATGGAATATATAAGAAAGAATTTCAGCAGGATTCTGGATCAGGCGCGGGCAGGCGTAATGATTTTCTGTCTTGTGGCGTGTGGAATCCTGTTGTGCCGCGGTACGATGGCGCGGGCGGAAGAGGACATCGCTGCGGAAAGTGCGCTTGCGGAAGAAACGGAGCTGACGGCGGAGAGTGAAAGTGGGGAGAATCCGGCCGAGGCTGTGGATGAGGAGAGCGAAGCGGAGACAGAGGGCACAACAGCCGGTACCAGTATCAATCTGCCTGGTGATGATGGGATTTACAGCATTCTTCTGATTGGTTCTGACCGCAGGGATGATACCTGGAATGGAAATTCGGACGTTATGATTGTGGTAACGGTCAATAGTAACACAAAGAAAATTATTATGACATCGTATATGCGCGACCTTTATGCGGATATCCCGGGGTATGGAGTGCATAAACTGAATTATGCGTACGCGGCGGGCGGCGCGGACAAGCTCATTGAGACGCTTGAGGATAATTATGAGATTGAGATTGATAATTACGCGGCGGTAGATTTTGACAGCATGGCCGAGATCATTGATCTGATTGGCGGGGTTGACATAGAAGTGACGGATGACGAAGTGAGCGTGCTGAATAATTATTTGAGTGAAGAGGACAAAGAGTACGCGCTTGAAAACGGCGGCACTTATCACCTGAATGGCGCACAAGCAGTGGCTTATATGAGGATCCGCTATGTGGGCAATGCGGATTACCAGCGTACACAGCGTCAGCGCGACGTCCTCTCTGAAATTTTTGCGCAGGCACAGGAAATGAGCGCGGCAGAACTGACTGAGCTGGCACAGGAGGTGCTTGCATTGACGGATCATGATATCAGTGCGCTGGATATGATTTCTCTGCTCGGGTCTCTTTCCGGGCTGACAGAGTATGAACTGGTAGAAAACAGGATTCCGTATGATGGCCTGTATACATCACAGAATGAGATGCTTGTTCCGGATTTTGCTGAAACGATTGAGAAACTGCACGAAGTACTGTATGAATAAAACATTTATACTTGCAATTCCCACAATTCGGTGATAAAATCTTTATGATTTTTAGAAAAAATTTAGGATTTTAACAGAAGCTTGTGGGCGATGGAGAGTCGATGAAGACCCGTATGGCCGTTCCTGCCGTATGGGTTTTTTCATATTTACAGAGGGAAGGAATATGGATCTGACAGAAGCATTTGAAAAACTGCTGAGCCGGTTTGAGGCTTATTATGACGTCCATCCGGCGGAAGAGACGCCGTCTCCGTTTGATGCAATGGCGGAGTTCCATTCGCACGACGAACAGTTTTTCCTTGTGCGCAGCGCCACAATTTCGGAGGCAGAGTCGCACGAATACGTTTACTTTGCGAAGCGGGAGCTTCTGGATGCAGATAGCCTGCGCGAGCTGGATGCCAGGGCGTGGGAGGATGGCATTTCCCGTGTAAGGCCGCATAAGGATCACAGGAACAGTGATGTGACGCTGATAATTCTGACCGGACAGATGACGGATGAGGCAGCGGCGCTGATTCCGAAGCTGAGCCATTACAAGAGTTACCGTTTTTCACTCCAGGGATGGAGCCAGTACCGTTTGGTTGCTGTTGAGCAGTCTTCAGGCCATAGTGTCTATAACCGCCAGGGCAAGGATCTGAAGAAGCTTGTGAGCAATATATTTAAACAGTCCTGAACGAATACTAAAATGAAGATACAGCCCCTGCAGATTTATCTGCAAAGGGATGAAGCTCCATATTTGTTCAGAAATAAAACAAAGGAGAGAGAAACAAATGACAGCATTACTTATTATCCTTGTAGCCATTATTCTGCTGGTCATAGGTTACATCTACTATGGCTCATGGCTTGCAAAGCAGTGGGGCATTGACCCGAAAAAAGAGACTCCGGCTCATCGCCTGGAGGACGGCGTTGACTATTGCGCAGCGAAGCCCCAGGTTCTGATGGGACATCACTATTCATCCATCGCGGGTGCCGGCCCGATCAATGGACCGATTCAGGCGTCTGTATTTGGATGGGTACCGGTATTCCTGTGGTGTATTATTGGCGGTATTTTCTTTGGCGGTGTACAGGACTTTGGTTCTCTGTTCGCTTCCATCCGGCATGACGGCAAGTCTGTCGGTGAGATTATCAAGGACTCTATGGGCAAAAGAGCGCAGAAGCTGTTTACGATTTTCGCTTTGCTGGTACTGCTTTTGGTAATTGCTTCCTTCGTAAACGTGGTAGCTGGTACATTCTACACTGCTGCGGGTGGCGGAGTTGGTTTTGTGACGAATCCGACGAACAACCAGACCACGGCTATGATTTCCCTGCTTTTCATTGTACTGGCGATTATTTATGGTATGTTGACGAACCGCGTCGGCCTGAAGACGACCCCGGCTACGATCATTGGTATTGTCTGTATTGTAGCGATGATCGCGTTTGGACTGAATGTTGGCTTTGCTATGAGCCGTATTGCCTAGATCGTTTTCATCGGTGCTTATATCACGATTGCTTCTTTGGTTCCGGTATGGATTCTGCTGCAGCCGCGTGATTACCTCTCCAGCTTCCTGCTTTACGCCATGATGGCGGTTGCACTGGTTGGTATTGTGTTCTCTGCGTTTGGCGGCGGAGCGGCGACCTTTGATATGCCGGCATTTACCGGCTGGAGCACGAATCTTGGTACGATGTTCCCGGTACTGTTCATCACGGTAGCCTGCGGTGCATGCTCTGGTTTCCACAGCCTGATTGCAACTGGTACAACATCCAAGCAGCTGAACAGCGAAGCGGATGCGAAACCGATCGGTTATGGCTCCATGCTGATTGAGTCTGCGCTTGGCATTATCGCTCTTATTGCGGTAGGTATGGTTTATGATACGTATACCAGCGGCGGCTTCGGCTCCCCGGCAGTTGCGTTTGCTTCTGGTATTGCTCTGATGTTTGGCACGGACGGCAGCACAGTCAATGGCGTGATTAAGGCGCTCCTGACCCTGGCGGTTTCTGTATTTGCCCTGACCAGTCTGGATACCGGTACACGTTTGAGCCGTTTTATGTTCTCCGAGCTTTTCCTGAAAGAGGGAGAGACTTCCTACAAGGACGTGACGGGTGCACGTAGAATTCTGGCAAACCCGCTGTTCGGCACGATTTTCATGGTAGTGGTCGGCTGCATCCTCGGCGGTCTGAGCCTGTCTCAGATCTGGTCTCTGTTCGGAGCGGCCAATCAGCTGCTTGCTGGTATTGCCCTGATGGCGATCGCGGCATGGCTTGGCAACGCGGGTAAGAACAATAAGATGTTCTTCATCCCGATGATTTTCATGCTTGCGGCTACCCTGACCTATCTGATCATGACAGTTCAGAAGAAGATTGTCCTGATCGGCGGCGGCACAGCTGCGTGGGGCGACTGGTTCCAGTTCATCTTTGCGGCTGCCATGGCTGTTCTTGCGATTATCCTTGTCGTTGAAGGCGTGCAGGTATTTGCAAAGCAGGCAAAGAAGAAATAATTCCACTTTTCTGAAATGAATCATTTGTACCGCTGCCGGCCAAATCCCGGCGGCGGTACGTTTTTTTGAAAACAGTTCAGAGCAGCAACGAAATGAAAAGGCAGGTGCTGCGTGCCAGTGGCACGCGTTTAGCACCGACCGGAGCGAAGCGGAGACGTGCAGGTTTACCTGCTAAGGGCTGTATTTTCATTTCGGGATGGGCGGGCGCTGGATGTCCAGTGGACATCCGTTTAGCGCTGACCGAAGTGAAACGGAGACGCCCATCAAGCCGCAGACATATGACGCGTATGCGGCATATAGCCTGCGTAGCAGGCGGTCTGCGGCCTTGCTGCTCTTCATTCAGAGCAGCATCGAAACGCAATCGATTAATCTATCATATGATAAGGAAATAGTTGCGAAAAATGGCGGAAAATGATATACTCGTGAAAAATGTCGACCAGATGCGGCGGACGAATCTGAAGCACACAAGAGAAGTGGAGGAATAGAAAATGAAAAAGCTCGAAGACTATGTAAGAAGTATTCCGGATTTCCCGGAGGAAGGTGTTATTTTTCGCGATGTCACAAGTATCCTGCAGGATGCGGATGGACTGAAGCTTTCCATTGATCTGATTCAGGAGAAGCTGGAGGGTCTTGATTTTGACGTGGTTGTCGGAACTGAGTCGAGAGGTTTTATTTTTGGAATGCCGGTTGCATATAATCTGCATAAGCCGTTTGTTCCGGTTCGCAAAAAGGGTAAGCTTCCGTGTGAGACGATTTCCAAAGAATATGATCTGGAATATGGTTCCGCCACGATTGAAATGCATAAGGATGCGATTTTGCCGGGACAGAAGGTCGTAGTGATTGATGATCTGATCGCTACGGGCGGTACGATTGAGGCGGCGATTCAGATGATTGAGGAGCTGGGCGGCGAAGTCGTGAAGGTTGTGTTTTTGATGGAGCTGGCGGGACTGAAAGGTCGGGAGAAGCTTGCTAAGTATGATGTTGAATCCGTGATATGTTATGAAGGAAAGTAGTCCGGCAGATAGCTGCGGGAAACTTTTGAGAAACAGAGGTGGCGGCCGCCTGAATGATGTTTTGGGCGACAGCAAAAAAGACAGGATGACAAAGTACGTGACGGGAAGGCGGTGAGACCAGATGCCGACAGATTTGAATGTAAAAACAGATGAGATCGAAGAAATCAAAAAAGTGGATGCCAGTGTGAAGAAGATGGAAGACTTTACGGATCCAGACGTCCTTTATCAGGAATTAATCACAAGCGTCCGGAAGTATCACCCTTCTGATGATATTTCTATGATTGAGAAAGCCTACCGTGTTGCCTATGAGGCTCATAAGGATCAGAAGCGGAGGTCTGGCGAGCCTTATATTATTCACCCTTTGTGTGTGGCGATTATCCTTGCTGACCTGGAGCTCGATAAGGAGACGATTGTGGCTGGTCTTCTGCATGATGTGGTGGAAGACACTGTTATGACTTCGGAGGATCTCCGGGAACAGTTCGGAGAAGAGGTGGAGCTGCTTGTTGACGGAGTGACTAAGCTCGGAAAATTAAGTTATCCGGCCGATAAGCTGGATGTTCAGGCGGAGAACCTGCGAAAAATGTTTCTGGCGATGGCCAAGGATATCCGTGTAATCCTTGTCAAGCTGGCTGACCGCCTGCATAATATGCGCACCGCAAAATACTGGTCGCCGGAGACGCAGAAGAAAAAAGCACGTGAGACCATGGATATTTACGCGCCGATCGCGCATCGGCTCGGTATTTCCAAGATCAAAGTTGAGCTGGATGATCTGTCCCTGAAGTATCTGGAACCGGACATTTACTATGATCTGGTGGATAAAATAGCACTGAAAAGAGATGAGCGCCAGGCTTATGTGGATAGCATTGTTGCACAAGTGCGCAAGCAGATTGAAGAGGCAGGAATTAAGGCACAGGTAGATGGCCGAATCAAGCATTTTTTCAGCATTTACAAGAAAATGGTGAACCAGCAGAAAACATTGGATCAGATCTACGACTTGTTTGCAGTGCGCATTATTGTTGATACAGTAAAGGATTGTTACGCGGCGCTGGGTGTTATCCACGAGATGTATAAGCCGATTCCAGGACGTTTTAAGGATTACATTGCGATGCCGAAGCAGAACATGTATCAGTCTCTGCACACGACGCTGATTGGCCCGAATGGCATGCCGTTTGAAATTCAGATCCGCACGTTTGAGATGCACCGCACTGCAGAGTACGGTATTGCAGCGCATTGGAAATACAAGGAAGCGGCGGATGGCAAAAAGAGCGATACCAAAAGTGAAGAAGCAAAGCTAAGCTGGCTGCGTCAGGTGCTGGACTGGCAGATGTCAGATAACCGCGAATTTATGAGCCTGCTGAAGAGTGATTTCGATCTTTTTGCGGAGAGTGTCTATTGTTTTACACCGGCGGGGGATGTGAAAAACCTCCCGAATGGTTCTACGCCCATTGACTTTGCTTACAGCATTCACAGTGCGGTAGGGAACCGCATGATTGGAGCACGTGTCAATGGCAAGCTGGTAACGATTGATTATGTGATTCAGAACGGGGATCGGATCGAGATTATTACTTCCCAGAACTCCCGTGGCCCGAGCCGGGACTGGCTGAAGATAGTCAAGAGCTCACAGGCGAGAAATAAGATTAATCAGTGGTTCCGCCAGGAACTGAAAGAAGACAATATTGTAAAGGGCAAAGAAATGCTTGCCGCTTACTGCAAATCCAAAGGCCTGGTGCAGTCTGACCTGATGAAACAGTCCTATATGGACCGTGTGATGTCGAAATATGGATTTCGTGACTGGGATTCTGTGATGGCGGCGTTAGGGCATGGCGGCCTGAAGGAAGGGCAGATAGTCAATAAGCTGCTGGAGGGCTATGAGCAGGATCACCGCAAGGAGATTACGGACGAAGAGATCATCGAAGCAGTGCAGAGTGCGAAGGAAACTTCTCCGGTGCGTATCCGCAAATCCAAAGGCGGCATTACGGTACAGGGCATCAACGATGTCAGTGTCCGTTTTGCAAAATGTTGCAGCCCGATTCCGGGGGATGAGATTGTTGGGTTTGTTACCCGCGGCAGAGGTGTGACGATACACCGTACGGACTGTATTAATATTGTAAACCTGCCTGAGAGTGAGCGGGTGCGTCTGATTGACGCGGAGTGGCAAAAGGATGCGACTGTCGGTGATCAGGGGATGTATCTCGCGGAGATCATGATTTATTGTAACAACCGAACCGGCCTGCTGGTGGATATTACAAAAGTATTTACAGAGAATAAGATTGATGTGCAGTCCGTCAATTCCCGTACGAGTAAGCAGGGGATCGCGACGATTGCCATGTCTTTTGAGGTAGCGGGAAAGGATACGCTGCAGTATCTGATTGAACGCTTGCGTCAGATCGAGAGCGTGATTGATATTGAGAGAACGACGGGGTGATGGAATGAAGCAGCTTCAGCTTGAGACACTGGTGCTCGGCCCAGTGTCGACGAACTGTTATCTGGCAAAAAACAGAGATACCGGTGCGCTGCTGATCATTGATCCGGCGGATCGCGCAGATGTGATTGCGCGGAAGATTGCCGGGATGGGCGGCACACCGGAAGCGATTCTCCTGACTCATGGGCATTTTGACCATATTGGCGCGGCTCTGGAGCTGAAAAACCGTTTTGAAATTCCAATTTGTGCATTGGATAAGGAGCAGGAGGTTTTATCCGACCCGGTAAAGAATCTGACGTATTGGAACGGCAGTGGGTATGGTCTTCGGGCGGATCGTTATCTGGAGGAAGGAGAAGAGCTGCTTTTTGCTGGCTTTCGGGTTATTGTGATGCATACGCCGGGGCACACCATCGGCAGTGTCAGCTACTATTTGCCAGAAGAAAAGGTATTGTTTTCCGGCGATACGCTGTTTCACTGCAGTGTGGGGCGAACGGATTTCCCGACGGGCAGTATGGGGGACATGCACCGCTCTCTTCATGAGAAGCTTTTTTTGCTGCCGGAAGAGACAGAGGTGTTTCCGGGGCATGACGCAGCGACAACGATTCAGTATGAAAAACGATTCAATCCATATTAAGACGGCGGTGGCTGCCATCCGCAGCTGTGAGTGGAAAATGGTTGAGAAGATATGATACAGGTAAATTTAAACAGACAATGCTTTCAATATGATGTTCATTCACTGGTTCGCGCATTCTATCCTGGGGAAGAAGTGCGGGTGGATTGTACTCAGAGGGAAAGTGACGGAACAAAGCCCCTTCCGACGGACGGGGAATTATTTTTCCTGCGGGTTGCATTTGTACCGGACTGTGTGGAGGCGGCTGACCAGTGCTCCCAGATTCAGATCAGCCTTTGTGTCAATTCGGAAGAAAGGCTCCATATGGAAGGTTCTTGTCTTGAAGCGGATCGTCACGAGACAAAGAACGAATTAAAACGGCTGCTTTACCGGCTGCTGTCTGACTATTCCGGGCGTATTCTGCCATGGGGGAATCTAACCGGTATCCGCCCGACAAAGATCCCAATGGCGCTTTTGAACCAGGGCTGGAAAAATAGTGCAATCGCGGATTATATGCGGAGAACATATTACACGAGTAATGAAAAGACGGCTCTTGCCATCGCGATAGCGAACCGGGAGCGTTATTTGCTGGAAAAACTGGAATTGAACCAGGAATTGGCGCCCGGACATACGGATGAAGCAGAACCGCTTTCTGACCTGAGGTTCGTTCAGACGGATGTGCCGGATCATCTGGAGAGTGCAGAAGAGCGTCCTGCTGATCCGTTTTGGAATGGTTACAGCCTGTATATCGGCATTCCGTTCTGTCCGAGCATTTGCCTCTATTGCTCGTTCAGCTCCAGTCCGATTGCCTTGTGGAAGAACCAGGTCGACGCGTATCTGGATACGCTCCTGTATGAAATGGAGCAGGTGGCGAAGCTTTTGCCGGGGCGTGGACCGGATACTGTCTATATTGGCGGCGGTACGCCTACAACGCTGGAGCCGGAGCAGATGGAACGGCTGCTCTCGAAGATTGAGACGTGCTTCGATCTGAGCCGCACTCAGGAATTCACGGTTGAGGCAGGGCGGCCAGACAGCATTTCCAGGGAGAAGCTTGCGGTATTGAAAAAGCACGGCATCACGCGCATTTCGATTAATCCGCAGACCATGAATCAGGAAACGCTGGATTTTATCGGCAGGAAACATACGGTGGAAGAGACGGAGGAAGCCTTTGCTCTGGCGCGCGAGATGGGGTTTGATAACATCAATATGGATCTGATCGTCGGACTGCCCGGTGAGGGCGCGCCGGAGGTCGAACATACGATGCAGGTGCTCTCCGGGATGGCTCCCGACAGTATTACGGTTCATTCCCTTGCGGTGAAACGGGCTGCCAGGCTGCGCCTGTTCCGCGAAGAACACAAAGAGCTCACCTTTGAGAACAGCAGTGCGATCATGGATATGACGGCAGCCTATACGAGGGAAGCGGGACTTTATCCTTATTATCTGTATCGGCAGAAGAATATGGCCGGTAATTTTGAAAATGTCGGATATGCCAGGGAAGGCTGCGAAGGGCTTTATAATATTCTGATTATGGAAGAAATCCAGACGATTCTGGCGCTTGGCGCGGGAGCCTCTACAAAGCTGGTATATCCCGGGAATCGGATCTGCCGGGTAGAGAATGTAAAGGATATTAAAAATTACATGGAGCGGATCGACGAGATGATAGAGAGAAAGAGGGCGGGACTGTATGGGTGAGAAAGCGCCTCTTTATAAAAAGAAATATCCGATTATCCGCCCCAGCATTGTAAAGGAACTTTCGCATGCCAGTATAGTCAGCAATCTGGCTTTTCATGTGGGGCAAAATATGCAGCTTTCACCGGAGGACTGCCATGACCTGGCTGTTGCCGGATTCCTGCATGATATTGGAAAGCTGGAGTTGGCGCAGTATGTGCGCGGGCATGAGAACGAGACACTTGTGATCGAGGAGATGCGCTATGTTCGCCGACATTCGGTGATTGGTGCGGCGATCCTGGAGAAAATGGGTTATTCACAGAAAATCGTAGACATGGTAAAATATCACCATGAAAATTGCGACGGCACCGGTTATCCGATGAACCTGACGAGAGAGAATATCCCGATCGGGGCGCGCGTTCTGCGCGTCTGTGATGTGTTTGCTGCGCTGACCTCGAACCGCCCGTATCGTCAGGCGTTTGACGTGGATACGGCAGTAGAGATGATGATAGAGGAGTCTAAGGATTATGATGTCGGCGTATTTCTGGCTTTTCTGCGGGTCGTCCACGAACCAGGGCTGGAGGAGCTGTTGAATACAAAGGATTTGGAAGAAAAGCTGGAAGAATTTTCGAACGCCGGTAATCTGGAATGGCGGGCAGAGGCTGAGAACAGCCAGACTTTTGATGAGTGAAAAAGTGCGTAAGGAGGTTTATGACAATGATTACACAGGCACCGAGAGGCGTACAGGACTGGTACGGAGAGGATATGCGCAAGCGTGCGTATGTGGAGAAGCTGGCGCGTGAGACAGCACGCACATACCATATGAGTGAGATTATTACACCGATTTTTGAACATACAGAACTCTTTGCCCGGGGTGTGGGCGATACGACAGATGTGGTACAAAAAGAGATGTATACGTTCGAGGATAAGGGAAAGCGCAGCATCACTCTGAAGCCGGAAGGAACGGCAGGCGTAATGCGCGCTTATCTGGAGCATAGCCTTTATGCGAATCCGGCACCGACAAAGCTGTTTTATGTGACGCCGGCTTTCCGCTATGAGAAGCCTCAGAAGGGCAGACTTCGCCAGCATCATCAGTTTGGCGTGGAGATTGTCGGCTCTGAGAGTCCGCTCGCGGAGATGGAGCTGATTACTTTTGTGACGGAATTACTTGGAAAGTTTGGCCTGCGTGATGTGAAGCTCCACATCAACAGCATCGGCTGCGCGAATTGCCGCAGAGCATACAATGAGGCGCTGCTTTCCTATCTGCAAAAATATGAGGATCAGCTTTGCCCGACCTGTCGGGAACGGATGCAGAAGAACCCGTTGCGGGTATTGGACTGCAAAGTGGATACGTGCAAGGCGATTGTTGCAGACGCGCCGCGCACGATTGATTATCTGGATGATGCGTGCCGGGAGCACTTTGAAGAATTGCAGGCGCTTCTGAATGAGCTTTCGATTCCTTATGAGATCGATACCGGCATTGTTCGCGGCCTGGATTATTACACAAAGACGGTGTTTGAATTTGTCAATGCGGATGGATTTACACTGTGCGGAGGCGGCCGCTATGACGGCCTGATTCATGAGCTGGATGAGAAGCAGGATATTCCATCCGTTGGCTTTGGCATGGGAATCGAGCGTATTCTGTATTTTATGGAAAATGAGGGCGTCTGCTTCCCGGAGGAAGAGCCGGTGGATTTGTATGTCGGGATTCTCGGAAAAGAAGCGCGTGCCCGCGCCTATCAGCTGGTAAGTGAGCTTCGTAAGAAAGGACTGATCGTCGAGACCGATTATATGGACCGCAGTGTGAAAGCGCAGATGAAATATGCGAATAAGCTGGGTGCGTTAAATACGGTGATTATCGGTTCACAGGAGCTTTCGGACAACAGGGCGAAGGTGAAACATATGGCTACCGGTGAGCAGACAGAGGTTGCGTTCGATCAGATCGCGGAACTGATATCCGCAAAACGGCAGGTTGTTTCGGAATGATCCAGAGTAGTTTTTGCAATGCGTCCGGAAAGCATTTGGCAGGCTGGCTGCGCTGCCATTTACTCCGAGGGGGATACCTCCTGGGTTTCCTCCCCTGAGGAGGAGAAAGCTTCGATTGCCGAGGTCATTCCACCCATGATGGCGTCTGTGAATGCTTCATCGAAGTAGACCTCCCAGGTGAAGCCATTGTTGGAAAAAGTGATGGTGACATCGGTGGAAGCAGTGGCTGTGTTTTCCTGTAAAGCTTCCAGCAGCATTCGGGAGGTTTCGTTTGAAAAGGTGACAGAATTATCCCGAATGGATTGTGTCGTTTTGGCGTAAGAAAGAAGAGATTCTTTATATACCTCAAGTACACTGGTCATATCGACGCTTGTGATGCGGATCACTGCTTCGGCAGAGGATCCGTTTTCTGTGCACCGGAGAATTTTACAGTCAAATGCATCCGTCAGCTGGCGGATATATGCTTCGTCAATTAAAGAGTAATATTCTGTATTATAGGTGGAGAAGATATCTTCCACTTCCAGGTAATCCATCCATTCGTCTGCGGTCAGGTCACGAAGCGCATCCAGGTGAATCTCGAGAACTTCTGAAGCACTTAAGATATAGGGATCATTCATATAGGTGATAAAGCCGCCAACCAGTTCATCCTCAAGATCAGAGTCTGAGAGAATTGTCCAAATGTTATCAATTTTCTGAAGATGGAAGTAAGCCGTGGTAACGACCGTATCATAGGTATTGGAGACGAGCGTATCGCGCAGAAGGCAGTAGTAATCGTTTGTCGTTGACTCGGTGTCATCTTCCGGATATATTTCAACAGAATTTTTCAGTATTTCGGTACAGAGATCTCTTGCAAGGGATTTTGCGTCGATATTTGTAATCTGCACGGTGACAGTAGCTGTATCTCCGTCGATGGTTTCCTGGTGGATGCTGTAGGAAAAGTTTTCAAAGAAGAGACGGACTGCCTCTGCAGCGTCCGAGCCGATTTCGCCGGAGGCGAGGTTTGAATTCATCAGATTTTCATAGGAGATAAAGGCAGCAATGGTATCCTCGTCAAGCTCCCGGATCAGCTCCAGCTCTTGCAGAACTGCCTGGGAGGGGCGTTCCATCTGCTGTCTGTTCCACTGATAAAGCAAACCAATGAGAAGTATCTGCACAATCATGATGACAGGAATACCAATGGAGAAGCGCAGCTTTCTGGTTTTGTGATGGAAAAGGTACATACCGATCAGGATTCCAACACTGCCGAAAAGAAGCGCAATAAGAAAAAGGGTTCGCTCTGGAATCCGTCTTTTTTGCCTGCGGGCTTTTAGCTTGTCCATGCCCATGGTCAGCAGCCCAATTACATTAATGATAATTATGTAGGTAATCAAAAAAGTCTTCATTTCCACCTCTGACAATAAGTACCTTTGATGGAAAGATTTTACACGAAAAGAATGTGTTTGTCAAACTCTACTTTTAAAAATTTCAAAATTCAAATTGTTTTTGACATAATTCGATAAAAATTGCCTGATTTCGCGCATAAAGTGAACAGAAAAATTACTATTTGCGCGGGGAATAAACTTAGATTTGGCTGTGAGGTAATTATTTGTGATGGCCTGCGGAAGCAGCGCAAAAGCGAGTGTATGAGAAAGAAATAGCGGCGAACAGTCTTGACTTTTTATGGAAAGCAAAGTAAGATAAGCAACGTGTGAAAAAGTGAAAAATAAGCTACAATAAAACAAATAAGGAGAGAACATTATGTATTCACTGGATGAAGTGCGGCGCGTGGATAGCGAGATTGCAGATGCGATTGTCGCGGAACAGGAAAGACAGAATAGCCACATCGAGTTGATCGCATCGGAAAACTGGGTTTCGAAAGCAGTGATGGCGGCGATGGGGAGCCCTTTGACCAATAAATACGCGGAAGGGTATCCGGGAAAACGTTATTATGGCGGCTGCGAATGTGTTGACGTCGTAGAGAATCTTGCGAGAGAACGGGCCATGGAGCTGTTTGGATGTACTTATGCGAATGTGCAGCCGCACTCCGGAGCGCAGGCAAATATGGCTGTATTTTTTGCGCTTCTTCAGCCGGGCGATAAAGTGATGGGGATGAATCTTTCCCAGGGCGGTCACCTTTCCCATGGAAGCCCGGCGAATTTCTCGGGTGCGTATTTTGATGTTACTCCTTATGGTGTGAATGATGATGGCTTTATTGATTATGATGAGGTACGGCGGATTGCGTTGGAATGCCGTCCGAAGATGATCGTGGCCGGGGCGAGCGCGTATGCGCGTACGATTGATTTTAAACGTTTCCGCGAGATTGCGGACGAGGTAGGCGCGTATCTGATGGTGGACATTGCGCACATTGCCGGTCTGGTGGCGGCGGGCGTACATCCGAGCCCGATTCCGTATGCGCATGTGACGACGACCACGACACATAAGACCCTGCGTGGACCGCGCGGTGGGCTGATCTTGTCAGATGCGGAATTCGCAAAGAAAGCGAACTTTAATAAAGCTGTATTTCCGGGGACGCAGGGCGGACCGCTGATGCATGTGATCGCAGCGAAGGCGGTGTGCTTTAAAGAGGCTCTTCAGCCGGAATTCAAGACTTATCAGGAGAATGTTGCAAAGAACGCGAAGGCGCTCTGCGCCGGTCTGATGAACCGCGGAGTGCGGATTGTTTCCGGCGGCACGGACAACCATCTGATGCTGGTTGACCTGACCAGCGTGGGTAAGACAGGCAAGGAAGTGGAGCATTTGCTGGATTCGGTGAACATCACCTGTAATAAAAATACCATCCCGAATGATCCGCAATCTGCATTTGTGACCAGTGGTGTGCGGCTGGGTACGCCGGCAGTTACTTCGCGCGGCATGAATGAGGCAGATATGGATACGATCGCGGAGGCGATTGCATGCGTCGTGAAGAGCGAGCCGGGCTGTGAGGAAAAAGCCAGAGCTCTGGTGAAATCACTTACAGACCGCTATCCGCTGATCTGATTAGATTCATTTGGATGATTCAGGAAGAATTCCTGTTTGCCGACAGGCGGATGGAGTTCTTCCTTTTTCTTTTATTTTCTGATATTATTGTGAAGTTCAGAAATACTTAAGAAAAATTGTAGAACTTTTGAGCATGGGTGTGTTATATTGTAAACAGTGTAAGAACAGCCAAAGGCTGTTTTGAATCGAGACTATATATCAAAGCTTAAGGGAAGACTGTTTATGAAAAAAGCAATTGTTACGATCCTGATACTGGCTCTTTTGGGCGGTGGGGGGTACGGCGCGTATTATTATTTTTATCTGGGAGGTTCGGCTACGACGGAACGTGTCTCTTCTTCCAGCGAGGACGCTGTTTATGTAGAGAAAGTGTCGGTCATCACGGGCTATGGCTCCGGTATGGGAGTAGTAGATCGCTATAGCGGTGAAGTAGAAGCGCAGGCAACTCTGGAGATTAAGCTGGATTCGAACCGCACGGTGGACGAGTGTTATGTAGAAGTAGGCGATATTGTCGAGGAAGGGCAGGCGCTTTTTTCCTATGAGACGCAGGAGGAAGAGGATCAGATTGTCCAGAATGAGATTGAAATAGAGAGAAAACAGATGGAGATTGAGTCCTATGAGGCACAGATCACATCTTATGAAAAACTGATTGCGACCTATACGGATGAGGATGATATTCTGGAGGCCAATTTGCAGATTCAGTCTATGCAGAACTCTATTCGTTCGCTGGAATATGATATTCAGTCTACGCAGGTAGAGAACGAGAGCCTGCAGGAGACGATTGACGAGTCCGTTGTGACGGCGGAGATGGGAGGCATCGTCCAGAAGATTTCTGATACAGAGGAGGATTCGGACTCATATTATTACGGTTCGGACAGCTCCGCATATATTACGATTCTGGCAGAAGGTGACTATCGGATCAAGGGCACCATCAATGAACTGAATTATGATGATATCTATGAGGGGATATCTGTGATCGTTTATTCGAGGGTGGATGCTTCGCAGACATGGACGGGTGAGATTACGGATATCAGTACGGAGCAGGATGAGGAAGATTCTGACAGCTACTATTATTATTCAAGTTCTTCCTCTGATTCTTCTACGTACAGCTTTTATGTCGATCTGGACAGTTCAGAGGGGCTTTTGCTCGGACAGCATGTTTACATTGAAGTAGATTCCGGCCAGTCGGAGGAAAAGACGGGTATGTGGCTGGAGGAGTTTTACATTATCCAGGAGGGCGACAGTGCGTATGTGTGGTTGGCGAATACCTCCAATGTCATTGAAAAGCATGAGATCACGCTCGGCGAGTATGACGAAGAACTGGCGGAGTATGAGGTTTTGGATGGACTGGAAGCAGACGATTATATTGCGTTTCCGGCAGACAGTGTTTCAGAGGGAGATCCGGTTTATTATTCGGATATTGCGGTGGTCAGCGAGGTTAGTGATGATGATTCCGACGACGATGAAGAGGACTATTATGATGCGGACGCAGATGGAGAAGAAGTAGATCCGGATGTCTATTATGACGTAGACGAGGGCATTTATTACTCAATTGAGGAAGATGATGATGTCTTCTATGAAGAGGATGACGACGAGGAATATGACGACGAGGATTTCTACGCTGTGATTGAGGAAGAAGAATAAGAAATGCGCTTTGGAAAGGATTTTCTCCTATGATACTGAGACTGGAGCATATATATAAAGATTATATTCTCGGAAAAATGAAGGTTCCCGCCCTGAAAGATGTCAGTCTGAATGTGGAGGAAGGGGAATACCTGGCGGTTATGGGACCGTCAGGTTCCGGAAAGTCCACACTGATGAATATTATCGGCTGCCTGGATCGCCCGACCTCCGGCAGTTATGAGCTGGCCGGACAGAATGTTATGGGACTGAGCGACGCACAGCTGGCGGATCTGCGGCTAAAGGAGCTTGGCTTTGTATTTCAGAATTTTCAGCTGCTTCCCCGCATGACGGCTCTGGACAATGTGGCGCTGCCGCTGGTTTATGCGGGTGTGCGCAAAAAGATCCGCAAACAGAGGGCCAGAGAAGCGCTGGTGCGGGTAGGGTTGGAGGAGCGGCTCAGCTTTAAGCCGACGCAGCTTTCCGGCGGACAGAAGCAGAGAGTGGCGATCGCGCGGGCTATGGTGAACCAGCCGACGATTTTGCTGGCAGATGAGCCGACCGGTGCGCTGGACTCCAAATCAGGGCTGCAGATCATGGATTTGTTTGCGCAGCTGAATGAAGAAGGCGTGACGGTGATCATGATTACGCATGACAGTAAGATCGCGGGGCACGCAAAGCGGATTGTGGATATTTTTGACGGAGAGCTGAGACCGCATGAGGCTATGTGATGGATGGTGTCATGGAATGACGGGAATATTCGCCGTTTTTTTTCACAGGAGGTGGCAGTTTTTTTGAAAATAAGAACAGCTTTGATCAGTATTACCGTATCAGGCGCACTGGTTGCCGGGGTTGTCTATGCGGCTTATTATACGATGCAGGGACAGGTTTCTCCTGTGGAGGTTGTTCCGGTGAAAAATGTAGATCAATCCTACTGGTACAGTGGTGATTATTATTACTCGTCGGATACAATTACCGGTACGCTGACTTCGCAGGTCTCTCAGACAGTGGTTCTGGAGGATTATGACATTGATGAGATCTATGTGTCAGAGGGCGATGAGGTGACCGTTGGAACACCGCTTTTTTCCTATGACATGACGAAAGAGGAGATTGACCTGGAGTCGAAGGATATCGAAGTGCAGACCTATGAGCTTCAGCTTCGGCGCTATCAGAAGGAGCTGGAGAAATATCAGGGTACGACGGCCACTGCTTCTCTGGAGATGACCGCGACGACGCTGACTTCCTCTTCAGGCGACGCGATTCTGGATGAATTGACGGAGAACAGTGCTGCAGATGAGAAAGCTGCTGAAGGTGACTCGGATGGGACGGACAGCTCTGGTATTGAGATTGAGGGAATCGAGACCGTAGATCCTGACGAAAATGAGGATACGGTGCTTCTGACTTCTGTGACGAATTTTGAGATGCTGATGAGTGCGCTCCAGGAGCTGATCGATGAGTTTGACGGGGAGTTTACCGCAGAGGATGTCGAGGTGATCGGGGAGTCACTGACAAAAGCAGTTGCATTTTACCGGGAATATCTGGCGGATAAGGAAGAAGAGGAAGTAACCGGCGAAGACGGTGAAATGCAGACATTAGAATATTATTCTCTGAAGGATTCTGTGAAGGAGCTTCTCTCCTCGGATGAGGGGAAAACACTGGAGGCCTGCGTGGCTTTGATGGAGCGCTACCATGCGGCTTATGTGGATATGCTGATCAATGAAGCGATGGAGGAGACCGGCAGCAGCCAGAAAGAGGCTGTGGAGGCGGCGCGGGACGAATATGAGAATCTGAGCGGCGACGCCCGCGAAGATGTGACGCTGCTGGAAGAACTGGAGGCGCTTGAGGCGAGGCTTGCCGCCGAAGAACAGACAGAGAGTGAGACGGAAACAGACACAGCTGGAGAGGATATGACAGAAACCCTTCCGGATCAGTCTGAGACTGGAACAGAAAAGGAGACCGAAGCCGAAACGGGAATGGAGTCAGAATCAGCTGTAGAGAGTGAGTCAGGAACGGAGAGTCTTTCGGCGGATGATACGGAATCAGAGACAGAGAGCGAATCCGCTTCCGAAGAGATTGGGATTGAGGAACGAATCAGCAGCTTCCTTTTGATGGCGGATGCTGTGCTTTCCGAGACCGCTTCCCCAGAGGCGCTGGAATATCAGAATGCGATCGCGTTCTACCAGATGTACCTTGCTGTGCCTCCCTCTGAGATCGTTGATGAGGATACCGGGGCATTGATGGAAGAGTATAATCTCAGTGAAGAGACGCTTGCATATCTCTCCGATCTGGGCAGCGAGGGAACTGCCACACAGGTCACTTTGACAAGTACTTATCAGCAGCTGTGTCTATCCTATGTAGAATATCTGGTGCTGGCTCTGGATGCGCAGACGATGACCAGGGAAGAATTGACTGCGGCACAGGAGGCGTATGATCTGCTGGGTACGGCCTGGGCGATTGCGCTGGATACCTCTGCGGAAGAGGGGGAACCTTGTGTTTCGGATTATCTGACTGCGTATGATGTGGTCCTGCGGATCGAGGAGCTTGTCTCTGAATCGGAGGAAGACTTGTGGGAAACGATGGAAGAAGAGTCCGAAAGTGAATCAGAAGCCAATTCAGAAGACGAGATGGAGACGGATGATTTTCTGGAGAAGCTTGCGGATCTGTATATGGATTATCTTTCCCTGACGGATACGCAGCTGTCTCTTGTCTGGAATGCGGACACTCTGTTTGAACTTTTGAGCCTGTACGGACTTCTCGAAGAAGAGTCGGAGTCGGAGACCGACTATTATGACAGCTGGGGTGATTACTACTCAGATTACGAATCCGGCTATACGGCCGAAGAACTGAAAGAGCTCATTGAAGAACTGGAGACAGAGATAAAGGAAGTAGAACTGGAAATCCGGCAATCCACGCTGGAACTGGAGCAGCAGCAGAGGGTTGTGGACAAAAAGGTCGTTACCAGTACGGTGGATGGTACAGTCGTCACGATCGGGGATGAAGAAGGCAATACCGATGGCGATGATGATTATTTTGTGAAAATCACCAGCACCTCTGGCCTTTATGTGAAGAGCGCGATCAGTGAGCGTTCACTGGAAACGGTGAATGTGGGAGATTCGATTTCCGGGGTTGATTATTCTGGAAATTCCTTTACTGCAGTGATTACGGAGATTTCCGATTATCCGGTTTCTACCTCGGAATTGTATAACTATGACATTTACTCTTATGCGGAGAATACCTCTTACTATCTGTTTTACGCGCAGATCGATAACACGGAGGGACTGGAAGAAGGCTACGCGGAGCTGACGCTGTCCATGGAATATGCTGAGAGTGATGACGCGATTTACATCGAGGCTTATTTCGTCCGTACCGATGCCACCGGAAATAATTATGTCTATGTGCAGGGCTCGGATGGGACACTTGAACTGAGATATGTTACGCTCGGAACCTCGCCGGATGAGGGCTATATTGTCAAAATTATGGGCGGACTGTCTACCTCTGACCTGATTGCGTTTCCGTACGGGGACAATGTCTATGAGGGCGCAAAGACGGAAGAAGTCGACGCGCTGGAAGCAGCCTGGGGCTAAGGAAGGAGGAATCGAGTTTGTTAGAAAATTTGCGTCTGTCCTTTCAGAGCATCTGGGCGCACAAAATGCGTTCGTTCCTTACTATGCTTGGTATTATCATCGGCATCGCGGCGATCATCGCAATTGTGTCTACCATTCAGGGGACAAATGAAGAAATCAAAAATCAGCTGATCGGTGCAGGCACCAATACGGTGGATATCTATCTGATGCAGAACGGTTATCAGCTCAGTATCTATTCCTCTTCCGGAATTCCTTATGGGGTGCCGCAGGTCACGGACGAGGCCAGAGAAGAAATACTGGCGCTGGATTCCGTGGAAAACGTGACCTGCTATACAGAACGGGAAAGTGTGGATACGGTCTATTATCAGGATACTGAGTTCAATTACCCGACGATCCGGGGAATTGATGTCAGTTATTTTGATACAGTAGGGTATTCGATTCGAACCGGGCGCGGCTTTGTGGAGAGCGATTATACGAATTTCCGGACGGTGGTGATCATCGACAGCACTCTGGCGGATAAATATTTTCCCAATGAGGATCCGGTGGGGAATACACTGGAAATCAGCGGCGTTCCTTTCACAATCGTTGGAGTTGTCACGAATACCAGCGATACCGGTACTTCCATCAGCACAATATCCGAATACTATTCTTATCTGTATGATTCGTATGGTTATCTGTATATACCGAGCGCTTGCTGGCCGATTCTGTACTGCTTTGACGAGCCGCAGAATGTCATTGTGAAAGCGGTAAGTACGGACGATATGGAAAAGGCCGGATCTGATACAGAGGACATCCTGAATTCCCTGATTTCCAGTGCACAGACGGATGTCAAGTATGATGCGCAGAACCTGGTGGAGCAGGCCAGACAGCTTGCGAGCCTCTCCAGTTCGACGCAGACGCTGATGATCTGGGTGGCGAGTATTTCTCTTCTGGTCGGCGGTATCGGCGTCATGAACATCATGATGGTCTCGGTCACGGAACGTACCAGTGAGATCGGCCTGAAAAAGGCGATTGGAGCGCGAAAAGGGGCGATTCTCGGGCAGTTTTTGACAGAAGCAGTAGTGCTGACCAGCATCGGCGGCCTGCTTGGTGTGGGGGCCGGTATCGGGATGGCCTATATTATAAATAAGATATCTGGGACAGCCGTCGCCATCAGTGTTCCGGCTTCCGCGATTGCCGTGCTGTTCTCCATGGTGATTGGTATCATCTTTGGGCTGATGCCGTCCATGAAGGCGGCCAACCTGGATCCGATCGAAGCGCTGCGGAGAGAGTGAGGGACATAGAGCGATTGACATTCAGAACAGCAGGCCACGCTGTTCTGAAGCTGTTCTGAACTGTAAAAAACGTAAAAAGGGGCTTGCCATATGGCAGGCCCCTGTGTTATACTTGTCGAGTTGAAAACCAAACACGTGTGTTGATTCCGGGGACGGTGCCCTGATACGGTACGGTACCAGAATGCGTAAGTAACTGAACAGGCAGGTTGGCGGAAGCGTACGGGCGGATGGGTCTCTTCGGAAGACGATGCATGCGGAAGAATCAAACCAAAAGGAGAAAAGACATGAGTGTAATTTCAATGAAACAGTTACTGGAAGCAGGTGTTCATTTTGGTCATCAGACCAGAAGATGGAACCCGAAGATGGCGGAGTACATCTACACAGAGCGTAATGGCATCTACATCATCGACCTTCAGAAGTCAGTGGTTAAGGTAGACGAAGCTTGCAGAGCAGTCGCTGATATCGCGGCGAACGGCGGCACGATCCTTTTTGTCGGCACCAAGAAGCAGGCGCAGGACGCAGTACAGACCGAGGCAGAAAGATGCGGGATGTTCTATGTCAATGAGAGATGGCTCGGCGGTATGCTGACCAACTTCAAGACCATCCAGGCCAGAATCAAATATCTGAAGGATCTGGAGAGACAGCAGGAGGACGGTACCTTTGATGTCCTTCCGAAGAAGGAAGTTATCGCTCTGAAGAAGAAGATCGAGAAGCTGGAGAAGAACCTTGGCGGTATCAAGGAGATGAAGAAGCTTCCGGATGCGATTTTCGTAGTAGATCCGAAGAAAGAACACATCTGCGTACAGGAAGCACATACACTTGGCATTCCGCTGATCGGTATCTGCGATACGAACTGCGATCCGGAAGAGCTTGACTATGTCATCCCGGGCAACGACGACGCAATCCGCGCGGTAAAGCTGATCGTTTCCAAGATGGCGGATGCCGTGATCGAGGCGAGACAGGGCTTTGAGGAGGCTGCTCCTGTAGAAGCGGAAGAAGCTTACGAGGAAGCTCCGGTAGAGGCATTTTAAAGACGGGAGGAATATGTGAAATGGCTGTTACAGCAGGTATGGTAAAAGAGTTAAGAGAGATGACCGGCGCTGGCATGATGGACTGCAAGAAGGCTCTGACAGCGACCGAGGGAGATATGGACAAGGCCGTTGAATGGCTGAGAGAGAAAGGTCTTGCGACTGCGCAGAAGAAGGCCGGCAGAATCGCGGCTGAGGGTCTGGCGAAGGTTCTTGTATCTGAGGATGGCAAGAGCGCGGTAGCGGTAGAGGTGAACTCTGAGACAGACTTCGTAGCGAAGAACGAGAAGTTCCAGGATTATGTAGCGCAGGTAGCGGAGCAGGCGATGGAGACTGAGGCGTCTGGCATCGAAGCGTTCCTTGCCCAGCCGTGGAAGTTTGATACGACCAAGACGGTAAACGAGGCGCTGGCAGGTATGATCGCCGTGATCGGTGAGAACATGAATATCCGCCGTTTTGCTCAGGTAAAGGAAGATGCTGGTTTTGTCGCTTCCTACACCCATATGGGCGGAAAGATCGGTGTGCTGGTAGATGTAGAGACCGATGTAGTCAATGACGAGATCAAAGAGATGGCAAAGAACGTAGCGATGCAGGTAGCAGCGCTGAAGCCGCTCTACACCAGCGACAAGGAAGTCAGTGAGGATTATATCGCACATGAGAAAGAGATTCTTCTTGCGCAGATCAAGAACGATCCGAAGGAATCCCAGAAGCCGGAGAAGGTAATCATGGGCATGATTCAGGGCCGTATCAAGAAGGAACTCAAAGAGATCTGCCTGCTTGATCAGGTTTATGTAAAGGCTGAGGATGGCAAGCAGTCCGTAGGTGATTATGTAGCGCAGGTAGCGAAGGCCAATGGCGCAAAGATCACGATCAAAGGCTTTGTTCGCTATGAAACCGGCGAAGGCATCGAGAAGAAGCAGGAAGACTTTGCGGCGGAAGTGGCGAAGCAGATGGGTGCGAACTAAAAGATTCGAATGATTCGCTGAGAATCTGTATATTTGACTGTAAAAAGGTATCGTTCATTTTGGACGGTACCTTTTATGCGCAGGGGCGCATATGAAAATTTTCCAGCTTCGTGAAAATGATTGCAGAGACTATATTGTTGAATTAAAAATCATTCATTTCCCGAATATAAAGATTACATGGGAAGAATTGTTTGAAGAGATTGAATGATTGGTTTTTCTATGAGGATCGGATAAGGGAGAAAAATACTCCCTTATCCGATTTTGCCATTATGAAGATGTCCAATACAGATTCTTTAGCAGCTTCGTTTAGCTTTCTGAGATATATCGTATCTCTCCCGGTATCAGCGCTTCCTCACAATGTTCGGCGAGATACGCGCGCAGCTTCTCCTGATCAGGTTCTTCGCTGCCGTAGATGTCCGCGGTAAGTACTAGCTGGTTCTTCTCGGCGTAGCGGACATAGGCTTCCGCATGGTGAATCCCCTCATAGGAGGTGAGAACGGTCTCCAGACGGTACAGGTCAAGGAAGTGCCGCCCTTTGATGCCCTCGTGGATGACGGTCCTTCCGCCCCTCTCCAGCAGATCGATGGAGCCGTCCGGCAGGATGCGGGCGGTCTTTCCGGTCTGATAGAGGATGCCGGGACCGTAAGGGTTCGTGATCTGATCCAGATAACCTTCGGTCGGATAGTCCATGATGTAAAGCGCTCCCCAGGCGCCCAGCGGCTGTTTGCGGCAGGTTTCGTCAAAGACATAGGCTTTTACCTTTGTATCCGCGGAGACGGTAGGAATCAGGCTGTATCCTGCGGCCTCGTTGACCTCGCCAACCGTGGTATAATAATGCTTCGGGAAGAGCGACTGAGGCAGGTGGCCTTTCAGCCTGCGCACAGAGGATTCGTCCAGCATTGCTCTGGTGACGGCTTCCATGGCGACAAGGAAAAGCTCCAGCTGGCTGCCGTCGAAGCGGTTTTCCCAGTAGCGCAGCTCGTAGAAATAGCCTCGCTCGTCCGCCATGACCTGAAGGTGGAAGGGCAGGGAATCCAGTTGTACCGGTTCGCGCGTCAGAGGCTCACCGCCGATCTCTTCCACGTGCAGCAGATCGCCCTGGTACTGGAAGAACATTTCGTCCGCATGCAGGGTGGAGATGTAGCAGTTCATGGTATCCATGATCTGGTGTGCCGATTTCTTCAGCAGCTCCGGTACTGTCTCGTGCGGGACATTGGTATAGCGGAAAAAGTAGGTCAGGAACAGGGGGCCGGCGATCCTCGCCCAGCGGCTGTCCGTTCGTCCGCTGTGGATGCTGCTGCTGACCACATCCTTCTCATTGCTGAAGATGCCGACCGTATAGTTGAATGCGGTCAGAAAGAGCACGTTTTCGGATACCGCGTTTTCCCGGCAGAAAGCGAGCAGCTTCTTTTTCGTCAGGCTGGAAAAGCGGCCTTTCAGAGAAGCATTCTGACCGGCTTCGAGGTCATGGCAGTCCCGTCTGGTGAGGATGCTTTTGCGAATCCGGAAGTCCTTCATCAGAGTCTGGAAATACTTCTCGTTTTCTGTCCGCAAACCGTCGGCATCGCGTTTTTTCTCATCCAGAATGTATTCATAGAAAGAGTAAGTCTCTTTTTCCACCGGCTGTCCCTGGTATAGGGCGTCAAGATCCTCAAAAAGTACGTGCATGGTCGTTCCGTCGCCGACAATGTGTGCGAGATCAAAAAACAGATAATTTGCGGAATCCGTTTCGTAAATCGCAATGTGGTACAGCGGCTCATTCGGCGTGTACATATAGGGAACAAGCAGAGTCTCTCTTGTTTTTGCCCATTCGTCGTCGCTGAGCTTTACGATGGGTATGTCAATCTTGCGGCTGTCGTCGCGGAAGTTTTTGAAAGCCCCCTCGTGGAACTGGACGATATTTTTCATGGCCGGGTGTACGTCAAACAAATCCTCGATTGCTTTTTTCAGCCGGGGCAGGTCGATTTTGCTTCCGAGCCGGAAGAAGTAAGGCAGATTCGCAGTGGTATTTCCGCGCACAACGTACGCGAAGTAAAGCTGGAGATTCGTGAGCGGATAAATCTCACGCGGCGTGTAGTCGATCGATTCGCGCTCCCGGGACTGCAGGCAGAGCGCTTTCAGTTTTTCTACGGTGGTGTTGTTCATCAGCTCGTTCAAGGTGATGGAAAACTGCAGCTTCTCATACAGATCTGCCAGCAGCATGACGCTGCCCATGGAATCCAGCCCGGCTTCATAGATGTCGGTATCAATGCCGAAACGGCTGTGGCCGAGCTGCGCGGCAATCATATCATAAATCTGCTGCTGAAGCTCATTCTCCGGCTTGAGGGCGCTTGTCTCTGTCTCCAGATGGCTCTTTTTCTGTTCAAAATAATGGCTGCGCAGGATCTTTCTGGAAGAAGTTTTCGGGAAAGGCGTATCCCGCAGAGTGAAGCGCGAGATTTTCTTATAAGAAGGAAGATCCTGGTTGCGCCGGTTGATAATTTCAGATATGGCAGAGTGGATATCCTGGACGCTGGCCGCGTCTGCGTATTTAAAATTCGGGAAGACTTCGGCCACAATGGCGTCATCCTCGCCATACACGAGAATTTCTTCGATCAGCTGCTCTCCCTCAAAGAGATTTTCCAGCTGCTCCGGCGCAACATTTTCTCCATTGCTAAGGACGATCAGATTCTTCTTGCGGCCGGTGAGCCAGAGAAAACCGTCCTCATCGACATAACCAAGGTCTCCGGTGCAAAGCCAGCCGTCCTCGGTCATGACCTCAGCGGTGCGCTCCGGCTCCTTATAATACCCCATCATCACGGACGGACTTTTGACCTGAATTTCGCCCTTGACAATGCGTACCTGGCAGCCTCTCACGATCCGTCCGACAGAAGAAACCTTGTCAGGGCGGTTCCAGTCCGCGGAGGCGATTTTCGGCGCGCATTCGGACATACCGTAGCCCTGTGCGATCGGTACGCCGATCCGCCAGAAATTGGCGGCAAGCTCCGGCGCGAGATAGCCGCCGCCGGTCGTGATCTGGCGCATATTTTTTCCAAGAACCTCGGAACGGATTTCAAAGATAGAGCGCTTCGGATCCTGCCTGGAAAGCAGGGCAATGCGGTTGTACAGAGCCTTTGCGATCATCGGGACAACGCGCATCTCGGTGGGCGCGAACAGCTTCAGATGCTCAGAAAGACGGGTCATATCCTGATTTAGAGCCAGAACACTGCCGTAGCGAAGGGTGGAAAGAACATCGCAGTTGATACAGAAAACATGGTGAATCGGCAGGACGTTGAGCAGAACCCGGTTCTGGGCGTCGTCATCCGCGTCCGCGTTGAAAACATTGTCGATCAGATTCGCGTTGGAGAGCATGACGCCCTTGCTTTTGCCGGTGGTTCCGGAGGTGAAAAGCACCATCGCGCAGTCTTTTTCCCGCACATCCGCCGGGATGGCCTGTCCTTTATACGCGGTCAGAATGCCGTCCAGACAGGGTACATGCTTGCCGTGCTGCAGGGAAATATAGGAGGTGACGGTCGGACAGAGCGGACGGGCGCCCTCTACGACTGAATGATGCTCCCAGTCATAAAACAGGATATCAACATCGGAGCGGTTCAGGCAATCTGCCAGTCCCTGATAATCCAGCTGGACATCCAGCGGGATCACAACATTTCCGTGACTCATAACGCCAAGGAGAACGGTCAGATATTCGTGGCTGCTGCCGCCTAAGATGGCGACGCGCATTTTGCGGCCAACCGTCTGATCCTGTGCTTCCAGCCACGCGGAAAACGCGTCGCATTCCTCCATGAAGGTCCGGTAAGAGACCTCGTGCAGGACATCCTGCGTTTCGTAGCGCAGAAAAATCCGGCTGTTGTATTCCCGGCCTGCGTTATGTAACAGATCGTAGATCGTTTTTGTCTGGTTTTTTGATATCATAGAAAAATCCTCACTTATTGTTGCTATATGCAAAAAATAGTAATTTAATAACTTGTTTCCGTTGCCACTATAGCAAGAACGGAGGGGCTTTTCAAGTGTTTTTCGAATGAAAACGGAATAGACTTTATTTGTACCGTATGGTACAATTCCAAAGATGAGACGTAAAGTATTCAGAATGGTGACGGAAAAATCTGCGGATGGCAACGGAAAGGAATGAGAATACTATGATTCAGGAGATAGGAAAGCACAGATTTCATAATGAATATCAGCCCTGCGCGCAGCCAAAGACGGAAAGCAGGGTTTTGTTCTATCGGGGAAGGGAAATCTTTGTAAAGCGTGAGGAGGATTCAATTTCCTTTCTGAGCTATGAGGAAGTTATGCGCGTCTGCCCTTATCCGGATGAGGAAGCGACCTTTTTGTTTACGATTGACGGAACGGACTATTTTCTGTTCCGGAAGTTTGGAGAAGAGAAGATTGATCTTTCCCGTTTCAGGCGCACGGAGCCGGATGAGCATCAGGGGCATGGCAGCATGGAAAGCGAGGATTGTTCCAGCAGCTTTGAGGTGTCATTATGGAATGCGGATGGTCTGCCGGAATTATTCCCGGGTTATTCCTGGGAAAAGATTGAACTTATGCGTACCACAGGGTCAAAAGAGGCGGCCTTCGCGGGCGTTACGGGGATGCAGCTTTATGGCTGGTACAAAAGCCGCCGCTTTTGTCCGGCATGCGGCAGACGTATGGTTCACTCGGAAAAGGAGCGCATGATGCACTGCGAAGCCTGCGGACAGATGGAATATCCGAAAATCTGTCCGGCCGTGATCGTTGGTGTGACCTGTAAGGATAAAATCCTGCTTACCAAATACGCCGGACGTACCTTCAAAAAATATGCGCTGATCGCCGGCTTTGCGGAAATCGGTGAGACGATCGAGGAGACCGTGGAGCGCGAGGTGATGGAAGAGGTTGGGCTGAAGGTCAAAAACATTCGCTACTACAAAAGCCAGCCCTGGTCTTTTACAGATACACTTTTGATGGGCTTCTTTGCGGAAGTGGATGGGGACAGTGATATTATCCTGGATGAGACGGAGCTCTCGGAAGGCAAATGGTGTACGCGCGACGAGGTGCCAGAGAATGACGGTGTGAGCCTGACGCGGGAAATGATGAGTGTATTTAAGTATCAGCGGATTCCATTCTGAAAGCAGCAGTTGAGTATTTGAAACTGCGAAGCTTTATTCCCGTGAAGCAGAGCGGCTGGATGAGACAGGAGATATATGTAACATTGGAAAGGAAACAAAGAGAACAATTATGGATTACGAAGCTTTGCTGGACCTGGCGACAGAGCTGGGATATCAGCTTGCAATGAATGGAGCGGAAACATTTCGAATAGAAGAGAGTATTGTCCGGATCCTGAAATCCTACGGTGCCCGGGCGGAGGCGTTTGCAATTCCCAACTGCCTGACGGTCAGTATCCGCACGCCGGACGGAAATGCCCTGACCCGTATGCGTCGGATTGGCTATCATGGGAACAATCTGGACGGCGTGGAGAAGCTGAGCAATCTCAGCCGCAGAATTTGTCTGGAAAAGCCGGAACCGGCGCTTATAGAGCGCTGGCTGGAGGAGACAAAGAAGCAGCGTCAGGAATTTTCCTGGCCTGTCAGACTGCTTGGCAGCTTTCTGGGAGCGGGCGGGTTTTCCATTCTTTTCGGCGGAACATGGCGGGACGCCCTGTGCGCAGGCGTCTGCGGCCTGTTCATTGGAGTGATTGATACGATCCTGGACTGCTTTCACGCAAACCCATTTTTCCGTACAATCCTTGCGGCCTTTCTTATGGCTGTTCCCGCTTATGCTATGGGAGCATACGGCCTTGCAGACAATGCAGATGCGGTTGTCATTGGAGCGCTGATGCTCTTGGTTCCGGGATTGCTTTTTACCAATGCCATGCGGGATATTATTTTCGGCGATACTAATTCCGGCACCAACCGGATTGTACAGGTTTTTCTGATTGCAGCCGCAATTGCATTGGGCACGGGTGCCGCCTGGAATGTGGCAGAAACGCTGTGGGGGACGCCGCTTGCTGCGTTGACTTGTGGGTATCCGTATTTATTTCAAGCCGTGGCTTGCTTCATCGCCTGTGCAGGATTTTCCATCCTGTTTAACATCCATGGAATGGGTACTTTGCTTTGTTGCCTGGGCGGAGTGCTTTGCTGGTCCATTTATTTTTTCGCCCTGCGCTTTGGCAGCACAGATCTGATGGCTTACTTTATGGCCTCCGTGTTTGCTGCGGCTTATTCGGAAATTATGGCCCGAATTCGCAAATTTCCGGCGATTTCCTATCTGGTGGTATCGATTTTTCCGCTCATTCCTGGGGCAAGCGTGTATTATACGATGAATTACATTGTGCGTCAGGAGATGGAAAATGTTTATGGACAGGGACTGTATACCGTTGCCGTCGCCGGAATCATCGCGGTCGCGATTCTGATGGTATCAACGATTGCGCGGTGGGGGAGCTTGAAAAGTTTAGCCTTTAGCAGATAAGGAACGGTTGTTATAAAATTCCAACATAAATTTTACAGGAATGTGCAGACTAAGGTAGAGAGAAAATAACAGATGACAGGAAATTAAGCCTGTCAGAAAGGCGGCTTTCTACCAATGAAGAATCGATTTATTCGCTGCGGGATGTATGGGTGGTGTCTGGAGGTGCTCTGGACGGGACTGCATTCCCTTGCACATCATGATCCGAAGCTGATGGGGTTTTCTTCCCTGCATATGTTTCCGATTTATGGACTGGCCTCTCTGATTGCACCGCTCTCGGGCGCTTTGAAGCGGTTTAATACCTTTACGAGAGGCCTGATTTACATGGTCGGCATTTTCGCGGTCGAATATTCCTCCGGGATGTGGCTGAAAAAGAGAGATCAGTGTCCCTGGGATTATAGCGATTCCCCTTACCAGGTGAATGGGGTGATTCGACTTGATTACGCGCCGATCTGGTTTCTGACCGGGCTGTTTTTTGAAAGGGCGGGAAAAGCGGGGGAATAACCATGCTTTTCCCGCTTTAATCTAGTGATTTGCCGAAGCAAATCAATGATTTCATGCTCGATCTCAGACGGAAAACCGTTCACGCTGGGGATGGGCTGTTTTGTGACACCGTCCACACAGCCGAGCGAAACGATCCGGCAGAGGTAGCCGGATATGGTTTCGTAAGAAGGAAAGAGCGGCTGCTCCTGCAGAAGATCCAGATAAGCGACCAGTGCATAGGCTCCCCAGTTTGAGGTGGTAGCAATGATCAATTCATCGACCGTGATTTCGCAGGGGATGAGCGAAAGCTTTTCAGAAATCACATCTTTGAGGTTTCCCATTCCGATTTCATTGCCGCCATCTCCGATCCCGATGGTGAGTATATGGGCGGAGGACGCAAGCTCAAACATGGTGTCAATGTGAGCAGTCTGCTCGGAGATACTGACACCTCTCATGTTCGCGTATTCATGGTTCTGGTTTCTGCCGCAGCGTTCTACGGAAATCAGGCACACTGGGTGAAAGTGATCTATGAGACTCTGATACCAGGCTGTGTTTGCGTGTACTCCCACATAGAGGACAAAAATACCTTCCGGTTCAAACAGGCCGTCGCAGATGCGGTCTGTTATGATGATGGGGGTAAATCCAAGCTTTTTGAGAGCCAGCGCGATGCTTAAAGCGCCTAGTGGGCCGTCTGTTTCCGCATGCCCGGCCACATAAAACCCGGTCGTGAGAAAAACGGTTCCGCGCTCCAGCGAAAGAAGGCGTTCGGCAGCTTTTTTGCAGTAGGCTGTTTCAAGATATTCCTTTAGCTGTGACATCCCGCGTCCGGAGTAGCGCAGCACAATGTCTTCGATGGTGTTTGACGGTAGGTTTGTGTTCATGCCCGTTTCTCCTATATCCTGCTTTGTCTGCTAATGCTTGCCACGAAAAACGGATTTCGGCCTATGCGCAGGAGATCACGTTGTCCATCGGCATGGGTGTAATGCCCTCCGCCTTAAGTGCATCGCGGATGCTTTTCGCGAAGGCAAGCGCTGCCGGATTGTCGCCGTGGATGCAGACAGAATCTGCTTCCACTGTGTTTGCGGAAATTATCCGGGTGGCCTTTACTAATTTTGAGATCACTGGCGGCGGTCGGTATGAATCCGGTAGAGACCGCGGAGCTTCTGGAAATCATCAACAACATTCGCTCCGGCTTTGGTATTTCGGTTCTTTTGATTGAGCATGATATGGCTCTGGTTTCAAAGAATTATAATGCGTTTCCTTTCAGAAAAAGTTTCGAAGTTTAGAAAAATTTAAGTTGACGCAAAACGAATGTTTTGGTAAAATTAACGACAAGTAGAAGAAATATAAAAATTTTTTCGGCTAAAAAGACAGAGACGTGCAAGAAGAGAGGCTTCATTCCTATCCTGTTTCAGGAGAAATGAGAGCTGGTCGCTTCTTGTACGTCTCTCTTTTTTGGTAATAGTTCAGAACAGCCATCCTGATAAAGAAAACTTTTATGCCAGAAGCTGCAGCATGAAAGGAAGGATCAGCTCATAGGAAAAAAGGATGCCGAGGACGAAGCAGGCCAGATCAGAGAGGATAACGGCCAGAAATACCATCTTTTTCTTGCGCTTTAAATCCGGCTGACTGAACGCCCAGATGTGGTAGATGATAATCGGGAGCGAAATACATCCGCTGATGGCGAAGGAAATGGAGTATTGCTGGCGCAGCAGCTGCTGTGGGGTGACAGACGCGAGCTCGTAGCCATAGCTGGCGGCCGTGGTATTCAGAAAACTGATGATATTCTGTGAGAAAAACAGTGCGATGACAAACGCGATTACTGCACAGAAGAGGCAGATGGCTATTCGTGAGAGCAATTCGCGGACTCTTACGGAAGTATAGGTAGACTTTGGTTCTTCATCCAGCCATTTGGAAAAATCGACTTTTTTGTCATTAGAAGTGCTGCTTTTGCTGTTCTGGCCTTTGTCGGTATTTTTTTTGCCTTTACCAAACATACCGGCCAGCTTGGGAATCTGGCTGGGACCAAAAATGAGGATGAGGATTGCGAGAATAATAAGCAGTTCTGTTGTTCCGAATTTCATACAAAAGGTTCCTCCGTGTATTTTATCTCTTGCGGCAGGTCTTTTTGAACGGAAAAGGGTATTATGTAAACATAATCCTGCCAGAAAGTATATCAAATAGGATATCAGTTTTTTACTTATTTTCCAGTTGAAAATTTTTACTTTTTTTTACACAATTTTTATGGTGCTCCTGCCTTTCTTTCCTGTCCCTGAATGACAAAACGGAGCATAAAGATGGTGTTTCGTCCGAAAAAAGAATGGGGGAACACCGGAAAGTTAGAAAAGTGAAGTTCGTAACAGTGAAACAGAATAAAATCAACAAAAATTAAATGAGTAAACAACAAAAAAACACAAAAACAGGAAAGAAAAACAAATAAACGGTCAAAAAGGGGCTTTTCAAGAGAAAGGTTCTATGCTACAATAACAGTCAGAGGATTCAGGTGGCAGAGGATGGTTTTGCTGGCTGGAATAGAGATATAAGTAAGAAAACGATAATGAAACAGAATTCAGATCAGATAGGATAGGAGACTGGCATGGATAATAGAAATGACCAGATTCGGATTGTACAGGAGACGGTTGCCGGCAAGGAAATCACGCTGGCGCATGTGATGGGCGGCCCATCACCGATTATTTATCAGAAGCTGGGGATGAATCCGGCGATTGATTATGGATCAGCTGCGATTGGTATTATGAATCTGACGCCGCCGGAATCCGCGGTGATTGCCTCGGATATTGCCGTGAAGAGCGGGGACGTCTACCTGGGATTTGCGGATCGCTTTACCGGTACGTTGATTGTGTCCGGGGATATTGCGGATGTGACGAGTGCGCTGACGGAGGTTTTGCGGTATTTTCGGGATGAACTTCACTATGTGGTCTGTCCTCTTACGAAGAGATAGAGATATTCTGCGGCTGGAAGTTCGAAGCAGGACAGAGGGCAGATCCAGATGGGTTATGGCAGGTCGGAAAGGAAGCAGCGATCCGGAGAGGCGTCTATGGACAGAAAAATTACTAGAGAGGAACTCCTTCGGGAGATTTTTCATGATTATGATACGCGAAAAGACGGGGAACCGCTGCGGCTTGTGCGTGTTCGGGTACCGAGCCGGGATGTGAGCCTGGCTCATCTGACAGGCGTGTCGTCGCGGGAGGTGTACCAGACCCTTGGCTTACATATCGGCGTTCATGAGGGAGAAGATCATACAGGAGATACACTTGGATTTTTGAAATTTACGCCCTGGGAAGCGACGGTGGTGGCAGCGGACATCGCGATAAAGAATGGCAATGTGGAAATTGGCTTTCTTGATCGCTTTTGCGGAGCGCTGATTCTGACAGGACCTTACGCGGAGGTTCGCTCCGCAGTAGAAAGTGTGGTCGCTTTTTTCAGGGATGAGCTGCATTTCCCAGTGTGTGACATTACGGAGAATTGAGATGAAAAAATTATTTCTGATGGGAAGAAGTGAGGCGGGAAAAACCTCTCTGGCGCAGGTGATGAAGGGGGAAGCACTTCATTACCAGAAGACGCAGTATACCTTTGCGGAAGAAGACATGATTGACACTCCCGGAGAATATGCGGAGTCGAAGCAGGTCGGGGTTGGCCTGGCCTGTTTTTCATTTGAGTCCGATGTGGTAGCACTTGTGTGCGCGGCGGATGAGCCGTTTACGATATTTACGACAAACTGTAACGCATTTCTGAATCGGCCTTTGATTGGGATTATTACGAAGATTGATTCGCCGTATGCGAATGTCCCTATGGTTCGTCAGTGGCTGGAAAACGCGAATTGTGAGAGGATATTTCTGATTAATAATGTTACCGGCGAGGGCCTGGATCAGCTTCGGGATTATCTGGAGGGAGAGCCGGAGAAGATCACACTCGAAGAGGCGAAAGCGCGGCAGAGGCTGGGACTGCGTGACTGGGATGAAAATACAGCCTTTAGCACCTTTTCAGTTTGATGCTGTTCTGAACTGGTGTCCCAACTTTATGTATTTTTTATATACTTTGTAATAATTCCCTTGAAAAATCGGGCGAAATGTAATATGATAGCACATATGGCATGAAGCCGAAGAACAGTGAGCGGACGAATGCGAATAATCAACATTAAAAGACTGGGGGATAAATCCATTGGAACCAAACAAAAATGAGACAACACCGACGAATAATACGGCAGTGAACGCCGAAAAGCCATCGGCAGAGGCTGCCGCTGCAAATACTTCTAAACCAGGTACTCCGAATCCAGTACCCAAGAATGTGCTGGCAAAGCCGGGAGCGGTTCCGCCGAAAGGCGCAGTGCCGCCAAAGGGTGCGATGCCTCCGAAACAGGGCGCAGGGAAGAAGCATAATTATTATAAGATGATGATGACTGTAATTGATACAGTGAAACAGGATTATGCCGGTTTCCAGGAAAAAGAAGAGGTCAATGATACCAAATATCCGATGAACATGCTTGTTTACGCCTATCAGAAGCGCATGGTAAATGAAGTCATGTTTCTGCGGATTGTCAGCGAATATCTGGCATCTTTGGGAGATCCGAACCTGAAGTTTTCGATGGTGAACCACGGCAATTACAAGAACAATACAGTTGGTTTCCGAGCGCGCCGCTATGGGGATGATCTGTATGTGACAGAGGTTGGCCGTGACGATAGACTGAAGCCTGGCGATAAGATTACAAAGCTGGATAAATACACACCGGGTGAGCACCGCACAAAGATTCCAAAAAACTTTATGACCGGCAATACACCGGAGCGCGAGCAGTGGGGAGGCTTCCTCAAGATGTTCCCGTCCTTTGATGTAGAGCATGCGGATGGCACGACTGAGCATATGAAGTTCCGCCATTTTATTATTGAGAAGCCGAAGCGCAAGATGGAGTTTGAAAGCCTGAACGAGAAGACATTCTATATTTGCGTAGAGGAGTTTTCTCAGAATACGGCCGACCTGGAAAAGGCGATCGAGGAGCATGCGGCAGAGCTTACCTCCTGTGAGAACCTGATCATTGATCTGCGCAAGAACGAAGCTGGGACGGAACCGGGTTTTGTTCCGCTCCTTCCGATGATATTTGATTCAGAGGAAGAACTGGGAGCGCTTCTGGAGAAAGAGGCGGTCTATACCAATTACTCCAAAAATAACTGTGAGCATACGACCAAAAAGATTCAGAGTATGAAGGAGCGCTATGAAAAGGCGAACAATGCGGACGCGGTAGCGCTGGCGGATCAGCTGATCGCGGAGTTTAATGAAAAGTCCGGGACCGGATTCCAGAAGGATGTGCCGGAGGATGATATTCTGGCCGCTTACCAGGAAGTACATGAGGGCAAAGAGGGACGCTACAATAATATCAAAAAAGTGATCCTTCTGACGGATACCTGGTGCCGGGATTCCGGAGAAGTATTTGTCAAGCTTTGCTCTGGTTCCGAGAAGGTGACGGTAGTTGGGCGTCCGACGATGGGTACGATTGACTATACAAATTATGTCAACGCCAGCATTGAGAAGTCGTTTATCCTCTCTTATCCGATGAGCAAGCGGCAGAATGTGGTAGACGGACATCCGTACAATGAGACCGGGCTTCCGGTGGATGTTTACATCCCATGGACGCCGCAGGAGTGCACAGAAGATTTGCTGAGAAAGAAAGCTCTGGAACTTTTGGAAGCGTAAATAGAAGCAATGGGGATTGTAACCAAACCGCTTACAATGGAATAAAATAGAATTATTCAGAACAGTTTAACAACATCATTTGCACTGCAATCATCTACAGTACAAACTGATCAGGCGTTGGAGCAGGCGAAGGGCGATGCATCATACAGCCCGGACGAGACTCCAATTGCCGGGTCGCAAATCGCGACAGCAGGTAACGAAGCATCTGCGGGACAGTAGTAAGTACTTATTTTACTATCGTCCGCGGATGCTTTTTGTCATATCAGAAAGTACTCCATTGAAATCCCGGGACGAGGGCAAGCTGTCAGGAAGGTTATTGCCAGAAAAAAACGGTTCAGTACCTTCACAGTTAGCCGTGGTTGCAGAGATAGGAAGGAGGGTTACCTGACATGAAAAATGAGAATCACGCAAAGCATCTTTTTAAGAAAAAGACAGAAGATGAGAATGAGTCCGGCTCCAATCTTTACAGTGAGGGACGACTGAGCGAGAAACAGGAAGCGACACTGACCGCCAGAGTGTCCGGTGTGAGCATTGTGGGAAATGTTTTTTTATCTGCATTCAAGCTTGTGGCCGGTATCTTTGGTCATTCCAGCACGATGGTATCTGACGCGGTGCATTCCCTTTCGGACGTTCTGACCACTGTGATTGCGCTGATCGGTGTAAAAGTTGCGAAACGCGGCGCAGATACGGAGCATCCCTACGGGCACGACCGTTTCGAGTGTGTTTCTTCGGAAATCCTTGCCGGACTTTTGCTTGCTACCGGCGTGGGGATTGGCCTGTCCGGAATTCGGACAATTCTTGCCGGAAATTACAGTGAGCTGGAAATTCCCGGAATTCTCCCATTGATAGCAGCCATCGTGTCAATCGCATCCAAGGAAGCAATGTACCACTATACGAAAGCTTGCGCGAAGAAGCTGCGTTCTTCCGCGTTTATGGCGGATGCCTGGCATCACCGCTCAGACGCGCTCTCTTCCATTGGTTCACTGATCGGTGTGGCGGGAGCACGCGCCGGGTTTCCGGTGCTGGATCCGCTTGCCAGTGTCGTCATCAGCGCATTTATTCTGAAGGTGGCGATTGATATTTTCCGGGACGCGATCCGTAAAATGACGGATACGGCCTGTGATGCGGAATATACCGAGAAAATGCGGCAGTACATCGCCGGGCAGGAGGGCGTCGCGCGGGTCGATCTGCTGCAGACAAGAATGTTTGGCGAGAAGGTCTACGTAGACGTGGAAATCGCCGTGGACGCGCACATGGAACTGGAGAATGCGCACGCGATTGCCGAGCGGGTACACGACGGGCTGGAAAAACGGTTTGACAATATCAAACATGTCATGGTGCATGTGAATCCTTATGAGGTATCGTAGGTTAGGTAAAAAGAACTTGACCGATTCCCTCCTGTAAGGTATTCTGTTTCTGATAAAGAATAATCTGGCTGCGGATGTGCGGCGGTCTGGAACGAAAGGCGGAAGATCTATATGCGCCTGTTTCAGTGAGGTCTGCGTATCCAGAAAGGAAAAATACAATGAAAAAATGGAAAATGGTTTCATCTGTTCTGATCGCCATGGCAATGGCGGCTACACTGTCTCTTTCCGGCTGCGCGGAGGAGTCTGAGGCGGCCACAGTACGTTTCGGCGTGCTCTCCGGACCAACCGGCATCGGCGCGGCGAAGCTTCTGACGGACAGTGATAACGGGGAGACGGGAAATACTTATGAATATATCATTGCCGCGGACAACAGTGAGATTGTATCCGGTCTGACCACGGGGGAACTGGACATTGCCTGCATGGCGTCCAATATGGCTTTGAATTTGTACAATCAGACAAAGGACAGCGAGGATTCCGGCATCCAGGTGATTGCGCTCGGCACACAGGGAGTGCTCCATATTCTTGAGAGCGGCGGCAGCGAGGAAATTCAGACCATCAGCGACCTGGAGGGTAAGACCATTTACGCGACCGGCCAGGGGAGCAATCCGGAATATGTTCTCCGCTATCTGCTTGAGTGCAACGATCTGGATCCGGATGAAGATGTAGAGATCGTATTTGCGGAAGCGACGGAGATCAGCGCCGGCCTCATTTCCGGAGAGATCGAAGCAGCGATGCTCCCGGTTCCGGCAGCCACTGCAGCGATTCTCCAGAGCGACGGTACAGTGCGTGATGCGATTGATGTAAACGATGCCTGGGAAGAGCTTGGAAGTGGGTCTTCCCTGATCATGACCGCGGTTGTGGCCCGCACGGAATTCATCGAGGAAAATCCGGATGCGGTCGAGATATTCCTGGATGAATATGAAGCCTCCATCGGTTACGTGAATTCAAATGTAGAAGAAGCGGCAGAGCTCGTGGCAGAATTGGGTATCACTCCATCTACTGCGATTGCAGCCGCGGCGATCCCGCAGTGTAATCTGGTATTTATCTCCGGTGAAGCCATGGAGACGGCGATCACCGATTATTATGAAGTGCTCTACGAGGCGAATCCGGACTCCGTCGGCGGTGAGCTGCCGGATGATGAATACTATTATGTTGGATAATTATATGATTCGGAAGAGTGATTTCATAAAGAAATGCGCTAAAATTTTGCTGCCCCTGGCCTTTTGGCTGGGGGTTTGGCAAATTGCGGCTATGACGGCGGGTTTTCCGCTTCTTCTGCCGACACCGATATCCGTTGGATGCGCGTTGCTGGAGATGGCGGTAACTGGGGCATTCTGGCGGAGCGTAGTGTTCAGTCTTGGCCGAGTTCTGTGCGGAATGCTTCTGGGGAGCATGCTTGGATGTGTACTTGCGCTTATGACCTGGCGCTTTTCGATTGCTGATATGCTTTTGTCCCCGGCCATTCGGGTCATCCGCGCAACGCCGGTCGTTTCCTTTATTCTGCTGGTGTACCTCTGGGTGACACGGACACAGATCCCCAGCGTGATTTCTGCGCTGATGGTGCTGCCTGTGATTTGGAGCAGTCTTCGGGCCGGGCTGGATTCCGTCGATGGGCAGCTGTTGGAGATGGCGAAAGCGTATCGTTTTGGACGCATGAAAACTCTGCGCCTGGTCTGGCTGCCCTCCTTGCGTGCGCACATGAGCAGCGGTATCAGTACCGGCCTGGGGCTCGCCTGGAAATCCGGCATCGCCGCCGAGGTGATCTGCCCGCCGCGCTATGCGATTGGGACAGAGCTATCAAAGGCAAAGACAGCGCTGCAGTCGCCCAGGCTGTATGCGTGGACAATTGTGATTATCATTCTGTCATTGACGCTGGAGAGCATACTCCAGCGGGTACTGCGAAAGAAAATCCATCCGTAAAAAAATTACGGATTATTCTTGTAAAACAATATTTGATTCTGTATGGCAGGGATATTTTATAAACAGGCAAGGAGTACTATACATGGGGACTCTTTATATCGAAAGCCTCTGCTTTTCTTATGGTGAAAAGTGTGTACTAGATGGTTTTTCTCTGAATTTGCTTTTGGAAGGACTGATCGCTATTTCCGGTCCATCCGGCTGTGGAAAGACGACACTGCTGCGGCTTTTGGCGGGTCTGGAAAAACCAGCAGGCGGAAGTATCAAAGGAATTACTCCGGAAGAAACAGCAATTCTGTTTCAGGAGGACCGCTTGCTTCCGTGGAGAACGGTTCGGGAACAGATCTCGGATGTGCTGTCAAAAGAAAGGAGGGCGAAAGCGGATCAATGGCTTGCTTTCGCTGAACTGGAGCAGGAAAAGGAGGTGTATCCGGACGCCCTGTCCGGCGGGATGGCGCGTCGACTCGCTCTGGCGCGGTGCTGCGCGCTGGGCGGAAAGCTGCTTCTTCTGGACGAACCGTTCGCGGGCGTCGACGCCGGGCGCCGTGCCCGCATGATAGAAAGACTGAAAGAACTGGGAACTCCCGCAATTCTGGCAACTCATGAGCCGGATGTTGTCGCAGCCTGTCAAAAGGTGGTATACCTGGATGGGGCACCGCTGCGGGTAGTTTTCACTCCGTCTGAATCTGCCGGAGCGCCGCCCGCAGAATTGGATACAGGACAGACGCGATGACCAGACCGCTTACTCCCTGGACGCAGTTTGCCGGAACACTGGCAATCGCTGCCGGAGCACCGTACAGGAAGATTTCGCAGAGACAGTAGCCGAGTGCCACGATGAGAATGTCGATGACACCGCAGAGTGCCACGACAATGTGGTCATTTACGGAAGAAACCGCGCGGCTGTGATAGAGCAGCCCGCCGCAGAGGGCGACCAGCCCTTTGATGACAAAGGTAATCGGGACATAGATGAAGTATCCGCCGAGCAGATCGGCCATTGCCGAGCCAATGCCGGCCGCGAAGAAGGCAGTGACCGGATCCAGGAAGATGCCGCACAGAATAACCACGGCGTCACCGGGGTGAATGTAGCCCTGCGTTCCATAGATCGGAATCCGTACCGACATGGTCATGACGCAGGCGAGCGCCGCGAAAAGGGCGGCATTTACAAGATTTTTTGTCGTTAGTTTTTTCATAACAGAGCCTCCTCGTAGATGCTGAGATCTGGCGGAACGCTGAGATTTGCTGCAGCTGTCCGGAACCGTTAAGCCAGACCTTGTTCGTATGTTGAGGCTCATTGTATGGCGAGGATGGCATTTTTGAAATAGCCAATTAAAGGAAAATTGATCATACCACTTTTAAAGATGCGCCTGTGTGCATCACAAAAGTGCTTCGTCGTAGACCGCCCGGCTTCCGCCGACAAACTTGTAGCGTGTCCGCGCACATACGACATGGGCTTCACCGATTGTTTTCTGTGTAATCCGCACGGGAACGGCGACTTCGCGCAGATGCATTCCGATCAGGGTGTCGCCGATGTCGATTCCTGCATGGGCGCGGATATGTTCTACGGCTACCGGGTTTGAAAAATGGTGGTAGGCCGCGGTGGCGAAGGAACCGCCTGCTTTTGGCTGTGGGATGACGTTGACCGGCTCATAGCCGTAACGAAGCGCAGCTTCTTTTTCTACGATCAGCGCACGGTTCAGGTGTTCACAGCACTGCGCCGCTAAATATACGTCTTTTTCCTTTGCGGCTTTCATAATCCCGCCAAATACCGCTTCCGCTATCTGCGGGCTGGAGTAGGAGCCGATGCGTGCTCCGGCAACTTCGCTGGTGGAGCAGCCCACGACAAGCAACTCCTTTTCCTGTAGCTTTGCCGTTTCAAGCAGCTCTTTTGCTGCCTGATATGCTTCCTGCGTCAATTGTAAAAGCTCCTCTGGTGTTTCCTCTGTTGAGTTGATACCGTTTACTGACATTTCTATATTGGCCTCCCTGAAATAATTTTGTGTAACAGTTCACAATTGAACAGACGGTTTTTAAACTGTATCATAAGCAGATTTATCGTTTTCTGTCAAGCCCCTTTGTAAAAACATGTTAACGAAGATAGGGATTGCAATTTCTGCGCAAATGGTTTATAAAAGAAAACGACATCATAAAACTTTGTATTTTGACAGGAGAGAACGCATATGAGCGAATGGAAACCGATCAAAGAGGGAAAGGTACGCGAAATCTATGACAATGGCGATAGTCTGATCATGGTGGCGACTGACCGCATCAGCTGTTTTGATGTGATTCTGAATAATGTTGTTTCAAAAAAAGGTACGGTACTGACTCAGATGTCCCGTTTCTGGTTTGATATGACAAAAGATATTTTACCCAACCACATGATTTCTGTGGATGTAAAGGATATGCCGGAATTTTTCCGGAAGCCGGAATTTGACGGCAACAGTATGATGTGCAGGAAGCTCACGATGCTTCCGATTGAGTGCATTGTCCGCGGCTATATCACAGGCAGCGGCTGGGCAAGCTATCAGAAGAATGGTACCGTATGCGGCATCACGCTTCCGGAGGGTCTTAAAGAGTCCGATCGTTTGCCGGAGCCGATTTACACACCATCCACGAAAGCAGAGATTGGTGACCACGATGAGAATATTTCCTATGAGCAGAGTATCGCGCACCTGGAGAAGTATTTTCCGGGGAAAGGTGAAGAATACGCTTCAAAGCTCCGGGATTATACAATTGCGCTGTATCAGAAGTGTGCGGATTACGCGCGAAGCCGCGGAATCATTATTGCGGATACGAAGTTTGAGTTTGGACTGGACGAAGAGGGGCGGATTGTCCTTGGTGATGAGATGCTGACGCCGGACAGCTCACGCTTCTGGCCGGCGGACGGCTATGAGCCGGGGCATTCGCAGCCGTCCTTTGACAAGCAGTTTGCGCGCGACTGGCTGAAAGCGAATCCGGGAAATGACTGGACGCTGCCGGAGGATATTGTGCAGAAGACCATTGACAAATATCTGCAGGCGTATGAATTGCTGACGGGGATGAAATTGTAAGCAGTAATCTATGGGTGAAGTGTAAATTCGTATGCGCTCAGATGAAGCTGGCAAGATGGGGAGGTGCAGGAAGTGGGGGATTATCTGAACAGCACACAGGTATACTCACTTTATGAAAGGGAGACGAAAAAGCCATATTTTGTAGATAAGACAGCCAAGCTGAAAGGCGATACGAGGCGGCCGGGATGGTCTGCAACGTATCGCAGGTCGTGATGTACGACGGCGAATGGTTCGTTGTGACGTATCCGGTATCGGCTTAAAAACTTTAAAACAAACAGAGCCGGGAGTATTGATATTTGACACTGCTGGCTTCTTTTTATTTTTTACGTATACCGTAAAGAACTTTGCTTATCTTGCCCACGATATGGAAGAACTGAACCGGAAGAAGATGATCGTCTTTATTCCTTTCCAAAGCGTGGATACTATAAACAGAGTGTATAGATATATTGGAGCAGCTATGCTGTCAGGAAGGAGTCGGTTATGAGGGGGAAAGTGAAAATGTTTAAAAATCGTATCAGGAAGAGCTTAGGTGTGCTGCTGGCAGTTTGTCTGATTGCCGGGATGATTCCTGACGCTGTCTTTGCGCAGGAGGACGCGGGCGCAGCCCCTGCAGAGGTGACTACGGAGGCTGCAAGTGAGGCGGTGACCGCATCGGAAGAGACGGGGGCTGCGGAGACGGCCGCTACAGGAGAAACGCAGACGGAAGCTGCGACAGAAACAACAAATACAGAAAACGAAGCTGAAACAGATGCAACGGCGGCAGAGACGGACGGAACTTCCGGTGAGACGGAATCTGAAGCGGCGCGGGAGACAGAAACGGAAGCAGAAACAGAAACGGAAGCAGAAACAGAAACGGAAACGGAGGCAGAAACGGAAACAGCTGTCTTGCTCCTCGAAAGTACCGCAGCTACACTCTGTGACCATGGCAACGATGCGGACACCTGCGCGATCTGCGAAGTGGAGGCGCTGATCGACGAGCTGCCGGGCGTGGACGAAATCGCCCAAATGGATGCGGAAGAACAGAATGATGTCTATACACAGGCGTCGGACATCTGCGATATTTATTATGACGAGCTGACTGAGGATGAGCAGGAGCAGGTGTCGAATATCGGGGAGCTGTGGGAGATACTGGATTATTTCAGCGGCGTGGTTTCCCTGACGGCAGGGGAGGACGCAGTATGCGGTAAATTCTACGTCACCGGTGGCGAACTGGGGACGAATTTCACCTATGCTGACAACGTGCTGACCTTTACCTCCGGCGGCACCTTCACCGTCACCATGATAGACAGCGTCACCTCCACCACGGAGGACAGAATCGTAGTGAGCGCCAGCGACGAAATCACCCTGACCCTGAGCAGCATAGGCGTGACCAGCAGCAGCGCCTCCCCCCTGGAGGTGAACACGGAGTATCCCGTCACCATCCTCCTCAGTGGAACCAACGTGCTGACCTCCACCGTTGAGGGCTATGCGGGTCTGCAAAAGACCTCTACCGCGAACACCCTGACCATCACCAGCGCCAACGGCGACGGCTCCACCGACGGCAGTTTGACCGCCACCGGCGGGAACTACGCGGCAGGCATCGGCGGCGGCAGCGGGGCGGACGGCAGCAATATCACCATCAAAGGCGGCACCATCACCGCCAACGGCGGCGACGGCGACTACGGCGGCGCGGGCATTGGCGGCGGCGGCGGCTACACCGGCGGCGGCAGCGGCACGTACATCACCATCGAAGACGGCACCGTGACCGCCACCGGCGGCGGCAAAACCACCACCACTGAGGGCAGTAACGTAAGAATTGATGTGTATGGCGGGGCAGGCATCGGCGGCGGCGGC
>JAJPWX010000120.1 GCA_021205755.1 Lachnospiraceae bacterium
TATTATACCACAGGAAGCAAATAAAGTCGAATTAATTTAAAAATACTGTACTAGTTCGATCGTGCCGCCAAATTGATCCACAATTGCCTTTGTAATCGACATACCAAGGCCTGTACCCTCTGTTTTTCCGACCCCGTCCGAGTTTTCCCTGGAAAACGTGTCATAGATGGTTTCCTGAAATTCCTTAGACATCCCGATCCCTGTATCCTCCACTACAAAATGCGTCCGCACATAGTTCTCACCTGCAGGTGATGCTTCCTGAGAAACATACACGTCTATCCGGCCTCCCTCCGGCGTAAATTTTACCGCATTGGAGAGCAGGTTCGTCAAGACCTGGCCGAGACGTGTCCCGTCACAGATCAACTCTTCCGAAAGGATCGTCTGAATGTAAATATCGAATTCCTGATTTTTCGCCCGGATCTGCGTCTGCACAATATTCACAATGTCATCCATCAATTCGCGTAAAGAAATATGCGCCATACGCAAAGCCATCTTACCGCTCTCGATCTTTGACATATCCAGCACATCATTGATCAAGCCCAACAGGTGCCGACCAGACAGCCTGATTTTCTGCAGGCAATCCTCCACTCTCATAGGATCATGCTGATTTTTCAGGGCAATCTCCGTCATACCCATGATCGCGTTCATCGGCGTCCGAATATCGTGGCTCATACTTGAGAGGAATTCACTCTTTGCCTGATTAGCGTGTATCGCCTCTTTTCTCGCGACTTCCAGATCCCGCACATAATGCTGCGTCAATCTGTAATACCGGACAAATACAAAAATCATGCAGGCAAGGATAATGGCAAGGGATGCTGCGATCGAAATGATCCGAAGCTGATCCAGGCTCAAAACAGTCTCCTTAATCACGCCTTCCGGCATCACCGTTACCAGATACCAGGTGGGCTTTATGGAGATTGGCGTACAATAAATATAGCGTTCTTCTCCATCAACGGAAATAGTTGTGCCATAATCCTCCTTGTTCTCCATTGCGGCGCGCAGCTCCGCCTCATAAGTCTCACTCGTCTTGCCATCAAGCGTCTCGAATTCTGCTTCGATCCGTTCAAAATAATTCTCATAATCAGAAGCGTCCGCATTTCTTATAACAAAATCTCCATCCATGTCAATAATGTGGGAATACGCATCCGCATCATCGGTATAGAGATAAAGGGCATCGTTCATATCTTCCATCGGGACACCTGCCAGCAGCGCAACGCTTTTTTCCCCGTCGCCCATCTCATACTCAGCGGCTCTTCCAAAAAGGAAAACCATCTCCCCGCTGCTGTTGATCCCACGTTTGATGACGCAGCCATAGGAATCAAGAAGCGTCTGGACGTCATCATCCCCTTCAAACACCATCTCCTCACCATAGACTGTCACCAGTTCTCCGTCTTCCCCATAAAGTCCCAGCCAGGTAAAGCTTCTGGATTCCGCCATCTCAGCAAGCTCCTCCAGTGCCACCTCACTATACTCTGCTTCTTCAAGCGGGCCTGACCGGATAATCGAATCTACCTGATCCAGCCGCAGTTCCACTATGGTCTGGAATTTCTGCTGAATCTGTTCATTGATCTCCGACACGTAAATCTGCCGGATGCTTGTGATGGAGTCCCTTGTTTTTCCCGTCATATATGTTGCCAGAGCAATAAATACCAGGACGCAGATCAGAAGCACTGCGCCAAAGCTCCATATTAACAATCGTCTTGTTCTTTTCTCCATATCCAACCGCCCGTTTCCAGTACATCACTGACTCATCCTGTGTGGCAGTCAGCTTTCCTGTTCTTCCTGATACATCGCCAGTATTTTATCCTCAGATTCCAGGAAAGCTTCCAGCACCTTCGGGTTGAAAGCGCCACATTCCCCATTCAGGATCATCTGTACGGCAACCTCGTGGCTATAGGCCTTTTTGTAAACACGGTCAGAGGTAAGTGCGTCATAGACATCCGCGACCGCCGCCACCTGAGCCCAAATAGAAGTCTCATCTCCCACCAGGCCGTCCGGATATCCTTTTCCGTCCCAGCGTTCATGATGATGCCGGCAGATGTCATAGCTGTACACATAGGTTCCTTCGTCTACCAGATCCGGTATTTTCTGAAGGATTTCACATCCTTTTACGGTATGTCCTTTCATAATTTCAAATTCCTCTGTTGTAAGTCTCCCTGGTTTTTTCAGGATATAATCCGGTATGGAAATTTTCCCAATATCGTGCAGCACAGCGGACATCCCGATTTTATCAATCTCTTTGGACGACATATGATATTCCGGATATCTCTCACTCACTTCCTGCATCAGCAGCCATGTCAAAGTGCACATTCTGCGAACATGCCCGCCGGATTCACAATCACGAAACTCAATCAGCGCTGCCAGCGCCGCGATCACCGACCGATTCAGCTTTTGCAAACGCGTAACCTGTTCCGAGACGATACCCTCAAGCTCATTCTGGTAGCTGTACAGATCAATAATATTCTTGATCCTGTGCCTGATAAAATGGCCATAAAACGGCTTACTGATAATATCAACCGCTCCGAGATGATAAGCCTCAAGAAGCAGTTCCTTACTCTCCGACGCCGTAATCAGGAATACCGGCACAGTTCGAATTCTGCCGGTCACATTCATGTCTTTTAAAACCGCCAGCCCGTCAACCCCCGGCATCAGAAGATCCAACAGCACAGCCGAGATTTCTTCCTTGCCATTTATAATGGCAAGCGCCTCTTCGCCACCAGACGCTTCCACAGTATTATACTCGTCCTTAAAAATCTCTGTCAGGACTGCCCGGTTGATCTCAACATCATCTACGATTAATATCGTTTTCTTTTCCATGTTCTTACCACATTTTCCTTAGTATTTTTATTGCCTGTGTCTCCAGATGCACTCTGCAATTTTCTCCTGTGTAGGCAAAATTTCTCTAATTTCGTCTTTAGCCTGAGAGATTTCTCCAGCCCGCAGCAGATTTACAATCTCTGTGTACGCCTCATACAGAGGTCTGATGGAAAGATTACCCGCCGCACCTTTCAGGGCATGAATGCGCTGGATGGTTTCCGCACAGTTATCGTTATCAAAATCATCAGTAACCGGCGTCTCTTTCAGCATATCAGCAAACTTCATCAGCATCCGCTCATACAAACCGGTGTTTCCCATGAGACGGTCCACACCCTCCTCTACATCAACACCTAATATTTTCATTTCATCAAGGAATTCCATAAAACCGTCCCCTTTTCTAAGCACCGCCATATACCGATCTAATATATTTCTCTCTATTCCCACTGCTACTCACGCAGCAAGGCAGCAAGCAACAAGCGCATAACCGGATTGTGAGAATAGTGAGCAATAAGCACGCTATTCGCCGAAGAACCTGATCCTCTGACAGGAAGAAAATATTTCTTTCCTGTCCTTCACTTGCACCAGCCCTATATATAAAACGCTATAAATTATAACACAGTTCCATTGTTTTGCAAGATTCCATTAAAAAACGATATGTAGTAGACTGTCCTCCCTTTTCCTTCTGGCGCTCTGTCAATACTTCTCAATTTCCACGCATATACTTCATGCTGATTTCCCAGATCATCCGTGTAGCGATATCTGTATTTTCCGCTTCCAGGTTGTGTCTCGCCGGGTGGCATCCCGCACTTCGTACGAGATAAGCCCTCGCCGGGTGGCATC
>JAJPWX010000106.1 GCA_021205755.1 Lachnospiraceae bacterium
CATTTTTTAGAAAATCTTTCTTTTATGTGCAGTTATTGCGAGTCAATAACATATCACTTCGCCATTGTCACACCATCCGCATCGTTATCCTGCTGCTGTGGTCGTCTCCGGCAAATACACGGCATCGTACCAGCCGTCATATGCCGTAGTGTTGGTGGTGTTGCCGGTCTTCGCCTTCACCATGCCATCCGCAAGCGGCGTAGCAGAAATGCTCAGCGTCTCGGTCTGCACCTCTTTCGTCTCCTCATTCGTCTGGCCCTCAATCTTCGGGCGGGATGCGGAACAGTTATACAGCACATGCCGGATGTGTTTCTGGTCACCGTCAAACTCGAAGAGCAGCGCAAAGGACGCCAGTTCCACATCCGAGTTCTCCACCAGAACGCCGTTGTCATCCAGCGTTTCTTTCAGCACATCTGTCCGGAAGGACTCCGGAATCAGCGCAAGCTCCAGGTCTCCCTCGTAACCCATGTTGTTATTGATCACGTAATAGGCCACGCCATCCGCATAGAAGTTCTCCGGCTCTCCGTTTGCATCCAGGGAAAGCGACACCGCACCCGGCATCGCAACCGGCGTTCCATAAGTCGGGTTGCTGTCCTCGTCCAGCGTCAGGATTGCGTAATGCGCATTCTTGAGATTAAACTTTACCTTGTTATTCTCAGACATCTTCTCTATACCTCCATTTCATAGAGCACTTCGTACAGACGCTCACTTTCGATCCATACTTCGCTCTTTTCATAATAGATTCCGTTCTCTGTAAGCACTGCCTCCACCTGCGCCTCCACATCAGGGTCTTTCTTATCCGTGTACAGTTCGATGTTCAGAACATTCACAGAGAAATACACGATGCCGTCCGCTGCAAAGTTATCCGCATTGGGATACAGGTACACCACAAACGGCGGATCTGGCGATTCGCCTTGAGCAAAGTGATGATAGGCGCTCGGAAAACCGATGGATTCCACCATCGTTTTTACTTCTTCATGTGTCATAATCTTCTCCTGTAAATCCACGAAAAACAGCTGCCCTCATCCACAGCTACCCCTCCAATCCTTTTTTAAGCTGCCGAACCAGTTCCTCTTCCCCCGCTTCTTCCGCAGGAGCAATATGTGGGAATGCCCTCGCCCTGCCGCCGCCCCGGAGCGCGTGTCCGTGCTCCAGCAGATGCGCAATCTGATAGCGATTTTTGGAATAGACCGTCATCTCAATCCTCTCGGAGCTTTCTGCGGTCTTTTTCGTTGTCCAGCTTTTCTTATAGGCTCCCGTCTCGACCGGCGCATTCGCCTGGATGTCCTTTTTCACGCTGGTCGCGGTTTTCTTCACAGCATTTTTCATGACATCCGCAGCCAGATCCGCGTATTCCTTCAGATAGTCATTAATCACATCTGCCATCTCATCAACCGACACTTTTTCAGATGCCATGCCGCTCCCTCCTTCCGCACACTGCGTGTCTTAAAATCCATCACAGAATTACTCCCTCCGTTCTTTCTCGCAGGAAATCTTGATGGACTTATGCCCATAGTTCATCCTGTCGATGGAAGTGATGTTATACACCGCATCCTGGAATCGGACACGGTAGCCGGTCGGTGTCAGCACCGCCGTTTCCGAACAGTATCGCACCGTAAATACAAGCCCATCGTCCGCAACAGTCACACCCGCCATCTGCTTCTCACTCTGCTGGTATCCGGAGCCTGCGGCATAGGCGGCACAGGAGAAATATTCCTCCCACTCGTTTAAGTGGTTTCCCACGCTGTCGGTCACGACAGTATTCTTTTCAATCGTAATCCGCACATTCAAAAGTGAAACTTTCACCGCCACAGCACCTCCCAATCCAAAGCACTACCGCTTACAGCACTCCCTCCCGGATGGCAAACAGAATATTCCGGAGCGTCAGCACAAGCCCATGGTGGTCTCCTTCCTCCCTGTGTTCAAACAGATAAGCCACCGCATAGAGAATCGCCGCCTTCATAACTTCCCGAATACCGGCAAGTTCTGTCTCCGTATACAAATCTGTGTCCGTCTCCGCCACGTTGCCGTCTTCATCCGTCTCGTAAGCGTCCACCGCCGCCCATTCTTCTTCATCCAGCCTCGCGACATCCGCACACAGCCTGCAGGCAGAGGACAGAAGGACACCGATGAGGGCATCCTCGTCCGATGAATCCACCCGCAGGTAGGTCTTCGCCTCGTCAGTTGTTACCAGACTCATACAGCGCCTCCTTCTTATAAACCCTGACAGGCGCGGTCACCTGCCAGGGAACAACATCGTAGCAGTGGCACTACAGTATTCCGATAGTGTCACTACCGATACTGTGTCCGCCGAGTTACTCCAACGCCAGAATCATCACGCACCGGCTGCCATCTGAAGCACCTGCACCGCTTCCGGCAGAATCAGCTTGCCATCCACACGCTGGGTGGTCATGAAGCCAACCTGATCGGTACGGGCGTAAAGCTCGTTCAGACGGCGGAAGGTGCGGCCTACGCGGTCCGCGATCCAGTAGTAGCTCATGTCGCCAAAGAGCAGCACCTTATTGCCGGCCTCTACCGCAGGCATATAAGAGGAAGTCTTCAGCGGACGGTTGAGCAGCGTATCCGGCTCCGCGATGCCAAGACCCGGCTTCCAGATATAGTTGTCATTCGCGTCTTTGATGGTCATCATCTGAAGGACGAGAGCCTCGTTGCACAGGAAGGTTGCCTTCTTGCGGTACGGAGACTTCAGTGCATAGTAAAGCGCGTAAATCTCATCAAAGGTTACAGCCGTCTGGGACGCGGCGGTCACGCCAACCTGTGCGCCCGCATCATCGAGGATGCCAAGCGGCTGGCTGATGCCGGTGCCGTTGATGAACGCATTCTCCTCGGCATTGCCCATCGTCACGCCAAAGCGGCGGGAGATATACGCAGCCAGGTCGAACGCGGAATCGTGCAGTAGCTCGTTGCTGATTTTAATCATCGTGCCGAGCTTGTAAGCGGACAGCGTGGTCTGGCCGAAGGTCATCGTGGTCTCCGGGATTTCCTCACCCTCATCGATCCAGGACGCCTCGCCGGTCTCCTCGGCAATCGGAATCTTGCGGGTTCCGGAAGACGTGTGGATGATGTGCGCCATGCCACGGAAGATGTTGTTCTCTTCCAGCGCTTCAATCAGCTGGCGCTCGAACTCGTCCGGCACGGTATAACCGCCTTCGGTGTCCACGCCCACAGACAGGGCATTGCGGATTTCACCGTAGTCGCCGGAGCGGCGGATCATTTTCCAGAAAGCGTCATAATACTCCTTCGTCGCAGTCGGAGAACCGGACACCGGCTTGGCTTCTGCCTGCGGCTTGCCGGTCACCGGAATTCTGGTCGGGTTGGCAAGCTGTGCCTCAAACGCCTCCTGCTCTTCCAGACGCGCGATCTCATCACCGAGCGCCTTGACATCCCCGGCCATCTTATTGTACTGTTCCACCGCCTCAGGAGCCACGATGCCGTTCTCCCCGCGATGCTTCTCGAGATGAGCTTTCGTCTGTTCCCACAGGGCAGCCCTCTTGCCTCTCAGTTCCATAATCTTAGTCATAGATTTGTACCTCCATAAAAATGAAATCTATCTGGTTACATATAGTTACATGAAAAAAGCCGGAGCCCTTATTTCAGGAATTCCAGCTGCTTTTCCAAAATCAAAAATGGGACACCGCCGTCTGCGGTTTTTCCGTCAAGGCCAATGACCGGCTGATCCGGAATGCCATGACCCGGATTATCTGGTCCTGCGGCATTTGTCTCTGGATTTACACCTTCCTGCGCTGGCCCAGACACATGGGAAGCACCCGCACAGTCCTCTACTCCCAGACGGTTCAGAATCATCTGATTCATCAATTTTGTGGAGTAAAGGTGGATGCCCTTCTGCTCCTCACCTTCTTCCGGTTCCGCTTCCTCTACACTCTCCGCAGGATTTTCCGGCCCATCCGCGCCTTCCTCCTCTGCCACAAACAGGATTTCATCGCAGAAGCCAAGCTTTAAGGCTTCCCTTGCATCCAGCCAGGTCTCGTTGGACATCAGCGTAGAAATACGGTTTCTGGAAAGCCCAGTCTTCGCGCTGTAGGCATTGACGATGCTCGCCTTCACCGCTTCCAGCGTATCAATCGCTTTCTGCATATCGCGTGTGTTCCCCATCGCCACTGTGGCCGGATCATGCAGCATAAGCATTGCAACCGGTGACATCAGGATCAGGTCGCCAGCCATCGCCACAACAGACGCGGCAGAGGCCGCAATCGCGTCAATTTTGACGGTAACCTTTCCTTTGTAATCCTTCAGCATGGTGTAAATCTCGGCAGCGGCGAACACCGAGCCACCCGGACTGTTGATCCAGACCGTGATGTCGCCTTCGCCGGATTCCAGCTCGCTGCGGAACCATGCGGGTGTTACAGAATCGCCCCAGACATCATCTGAGTCAATCGGACCTTCCAGCCGGAGCGTCCGCTCCCCAGCGTCATTCGTGACCCAGTCCCAAAACTTCTTCATGAATACTCTCTCCTTTCGCTTCGCCTGTTCTCACCCGGCGGATTCTCTCTGTCTTTTTCTTTCTCTTCCTCTGACGTATCTTCCTTCGGAGGCGTCCCCTCCGTGTTCACGCCGTAAGCACTCCCCGCATCCTTCAGCTTTGTGAAGCTGCCGTTGACCAGGTACAGATCGCCGCCCTCGGATTCTGGAATTTTGTCCAGATTCTCAAGCTCCCGGATATCGTTGGTACTCAGCCAGCCATTCTGACGCGCTGTAGCGTAGCCGTTCATGCGTGACTGGTAATCGCCGCGCAGCAGGCCATCTACGTTGAACTTTGGAAAATACTCTTCCTGCTCCTCTTCCAGCAGCAAGTCTTTGATGATTCCCTGCTCCCACCGCACAAGCCATGGTGTGATAGAGTGCTGCACGAAATCAATCCCCTGATGCTCGATATTGGAAAAAGTCGCGTGTTCCAGATCCTGCACCAGATGCGGCGGCACACGGAAAATCCGGCAGATTTCATCCACAGAAAACTTCCGCGTTTCCAGGAACTGGCTGTCCTCCGGCGGGAGGCTGATCGGATTGTACTTCATCCCCTCCTCCAGCACGCACACACGGTGCGCATTGGACGCGCCGCCATAGGTGGAGTTCCATGACTCCCGGACGCGCTCCGGATTTTTCAGCACTCCCGGATGCTCCAGCACACCGCTTGGCTGTGCGCCATTGCGGAAGAATGCTGACCCGTATTTCTCCACAGCAATCGCGGAGCCGAGTGCATTCTTCATCATGCCAATCGGACTGAAACCCACAAGGCCGTTAAATCCCATGCCAGGGATGTGAAGGACTTCCTCCCGCTTGAAATAGTAATCCTTGCCAGTCTCCCCCGGTTTGTCATCCTCGTAGGCATGGTAGATATAAAAAATCTCGCCATGCTCATCGCGGTCAATCTCCACATTCTGCGGCATCAGCGGATACAGACCAAGGATTTCATTCTTCCCGTCCCGGACAATCTGCGCGTAGCAGTTGCCCCAAAGCAGCAGGTGTGTCATCATTGCTTCCCGGAAGCTAAAGCTTGTCATCTCCGGATTCGGCTGCCGGTAAAGGATACGGTACAGAGGATGGTCCGCAGCCTTTTCCTTCCCGGCGTTTCCTTTATACCGGTAAAGCTGCAGCGGAAGCCCTGCCACTGTCTCCGCAAGCAGACGCACGCAGGCATACACAGTTGCTATCTGCAGGGAAGATTTTTCATCCACCCGTTCGCCGCTGTCCGCCACGCCAAACATGAAAGTCTGACCAGAATCGCGGACGCTATTCTGCATGTCCGGCAATGCCGGAGCATCGGATACTGTCTCCGGCGCATCCCTCGGCTTCCCACTGATGCCTAACCACTCAAAAAAGCCCATCATTTTCTCCTCCAATCTCTTATTAAACGCTCTGATGCGCTGTCAATATTTCTTTAAATCTGCTTGACCATCTACATATATTCTTGTATAATTTCTGTATCTAGGAGGTGCTTATTATGCCGACAATCAAATCAAGTACGGAATTAAGAAACAACTACAATGAAATCTCTACTTTCTGCCACACCTATCGGGAGCCTGTTTTCATTACAAAAAACGGCCAGGGTGATCTTGCAGTAATGAGTGTTGAAACCTATGAACAGTTGGCTGGCCGCCTTGAACTGTACGGCTTGCTGCAGGAAGGTCTGGATGATGTCGCCGCTGGACGTACACAGCCTTTTTCCGAAGCGATGGCTGAAATCCGCGCCAGCAGAAAAAGATGACCTACAGCATACACATTACAAAGAAGGTGAAACAGGATATGGTTCAGGCGGCTGACTATATCGAATTTACGCTTTTAAATCCCGACGCAGCAGATGCCTTGTTAGACGCAGCCGAAGAAAGCATCAACTCTCTTGCACAAATGCCTGACCGAATCCATCCAGTTGATGATCCACTCCTTTCTTCATGGGGAGTACGTTTCCTTATGGTAAAAAATTATCTTGTGTTCTACATCATTGCCAAAAATGAAAACACCGTCCATGTTATCCGCTTTCTTTATAACAAGCGGAACTGGTCACACATCTTAAAACAGGGCTTCTCGCTCGAATAATTTTCTGCCGGATTGATTTCCGGCAGTTTTTATGCCCGGAATGTCTTCTTGTTCCCGATGTCATCCTTAACCGTCACCACGCTCCCCGACATGAACCAGCATTTCTGGCTGGCCCACACAGTCTCAATCGTGGCGTGTGTCCCGGCCATCACAGCATAGGAACGGTCACCGTGCGTTACTGTAAAATATCTCGTCATACGTACCTCCCGCTTTCACCGATGCTGAATTTTTCAAATGCCGCATTGATGCCCTTTTTCAGTTCATCGCACAGGGCATAATCACCGAGGTTATACAGCATCCCCTTAATCCTCGCCTCATTGTGGTAGGTGTCAAAGCCCAGCTCATTCTCGTGGAGATAGCCGTCTTCGCAGCGAATCTTCATTTCTCCGAAACCGCCCTCCACCAAGCCGCCTAACCACTCATGTAAGAAAGCCACCGTCATTATTTTGTTTTCTTCTGCTCCCATTACATTCTCCTCAAATCACAAACAGCTCACGCTCATCATAGACGCTGCCCTGATCCTCATGCCGGATACACCGGTCAAGCGCCATGATTGCGGCTACGATACCGTCTATCTTCTCTGCCGATTTTGCTTTCGTAGGTTTGATGTTTCCTGCCGGGTCCGTATCCACCACAACATTTCCTGCCATCCACTTTAATACCGGATGACCGCCGTGAATAACGTCCCCCTTCATCAGCAACTCATAAAACGCTTTCGAGGCAGGGCTCATGTCTTTGAACCCCTGACCGAAAGGAACCACCGTGAAGCCCTCACCCTCAAGGTGCTGCACCATTTCCACCGCGCCCCACCGGTCAAAAGCAATCTCCTTGATGTGGTACTTCTTCCCCAGCTCATCAATGAAATGCTCAATCTCCGCGTAGTCGACGACATTTCCCTTGGTCGCCAAAAGGTGCCCTTGCTGAACCCACACGTTATACGGTACGGAGGCTCTCCGCACACGCCTTGGGATGGTTTCTTCCGGAACCCACATAAACGGCAGAAGAATGTACTTCTCGTCAGAATTTCTCGGTGGGAAGCAAAGCACAAATGCCGTAATGTCTTCACTGCTCGAAAGGTCAAGACCGCCGTAGCATTCCCGTCTTTCCAGAGAGGCCATGTCAATCGGCAGGCTTCCAAGCTCATAGATATACTCCGGAATCCAGCGGACCGTGGATGAGACCCATTGGTCTAAGCGGAGCTGCCGGAACAGGTTCTCTTCTGCCGGGTTTTCTTTCGCGTCATTGAATGCGTCCCGCATTCGTTCGACCGGCACCGTAACCCCAAGGGACGGATTCGCCTTATACCAGTTTTTCTCATCCGACCAGTCATCATCGTCTTCAACCCCGTAAATCACAGGGTAAAACGTAGGGTCTACACGCCGCCCCTCCAGAATGTCCTTCGCTTTCGTATGAACCTCAAAACCGATGCTGTTCCGGTCTGTCCCTGCGGTCGTAATGATAAACGCCAGCGGATTTGTCCTCGCGTCTGACGCGCCTTTCGTCAGTACGTCATATAACGCTCTGGTCGGCAGCGAGTGAAGTTCGTCAAATACCAGGCCAGACACATTCAGGCCGTGCTTTGTGTTTACCTCTGCGGAAAGCACCTGATAATAACCGGCGTTCGGATAGCTGACCAGACGCTTCTGCGCGGTCATAATCTTGCTGCGCCTAAGCAGCGCCCGGTTCTGCTCCACCATACGGCGGGCAACATCGAAAACAATGGATGCCTGCTGCCGGTCAGATGCCGCACCGTAAACCTCGGGCGAAGCTTCCCCGTCCGCATACAGCAGATAAAGAGCCACGGCAGCGGCAAGCTCACTCTTGCCCTGTTTCTTTGGAATCTCCACAAAAGCCGTACGGAACTGCCGTGTTCCGTCCGGCTTTACGATACCGAAAATATCCCGGATGATCCGCTCCTGCCAGGGAAGAAGCCAGAACCGATGCCCTGCCCACTTCGATTTCGTGTGGCAGAGCTGCTCAATAAAATTCACAGCTTTGTCCGCCCTCTTTTTGTTGTAATGGGATGTCGACAGCATGAACCTTGTCGGCTCATAATTCTCCAGTTTCGGATAATTCTCCGGTCTCTGTTCCTCCATCATCCATCACCCCCTAACAGCTTCTCCATCTCATCGGTTGTGTCCTTGGCGGAATCCGCCGCCACGATCCGGCTCCGGGATGCAGGCGTCAGGCCAAACTGCTCCGCAAAGCGGTTCATAATTTTCAGATACGTCTGGGCGATACTGACCTGCGGCACCTGCTGATAATACCCGGACGGAGTCTTCACAATCGTGCCGTGCTGAGAGATAAACTCCTCAGCCTCCTTCCACCTCGAATATGCCTGGCAATAACCGGCGAAGGCAGCCATGTCGACCTCAGTCAGAATGCCGATGGCTTCCATCTGCTTCGCGAGCCGCCGCCACTCCTTCTTCGCCTCCGGCTCCAGCCACTTCGGGCAGCTCGGCGCTTTCTTTACAGGCTTCGGTTCTTTCTCATTCAGCGGGCGTTTGCCCGGATTCCCTTCCAGTTCTTTTAACGCTGTGGGTGTTGGTTTTCTGCCTCTGGTAGCCATGCGGCATCCCTCCTTTCCTGCCCGGAGTGGGCAAAATAAAAGAACACAGTCACTTCAATAAGAAAAACAGCCCCGAAGAGCTGCCTTTCCCAACCTGATTTATGCTTCCTCCGGCACCTCGCCGGTCAGGATAAAATGTGTGTATTCTTTCCTGTGATCTTCCAGGTACAGCACCAGATCATAAAATCCATAATCGTTGGCAAGCCGCTGCACCATGTTGATATCGAACATATTTGTCAGCCCTGTGGCCCTGATGTGCAGGATCTGCTCTTTGATTTCCTTCGTCATACAAAACCTCCATCCTATAGCGTCAGTCACGCCATCTGCTGTTCCGGCATCGTCTCCCGATACCCGGCGAGGAAGCGGTCCGCCGCCCGTTTCCCGATGCTGTCGGTCACAGCCTTGAAAAGCTTCTCCACCGGAAAGCCAAACCGTGTGTATCCTCCAAGGCAGACATCAAAGTAGCGTGAGGTCGGGCAGCCTTTCAGCCGCTCCTCATGCATGATGTAAATCAGCGCATCCACAACTCCCAGCGTCCTGCCATCCAGCAGGGAATGCACCTCGACCGGCATCATGGATTTGTAGTAAAATCTCGGAAATCCCTCATACATATCCAGTGATGCTTCATCCGATTCGCTGATTTGCCAGACCAGAACCGGCACCTGTCTGCCGCGCTTCTTTTCAATGACGTACACATCAGAAGATCTGCCATCATGAAAAGCAACATACCTTGATACCGCCACGTCCACGAATTTCACTTCCAGTTCCACGCCATAGCAGACTCGTTCGAGTTGCTCACAGGCAATCAGTGTGCTTGCGGAGCCGAGGAACCCGTCCAGCACCAGACCATTGGTCATCGTGCACTGCTTGATAAGGTAGGCGATCAGCTGCACCGGCTTCGAGCTTGGATGCCCACAGCCTTCCTTCTCAGAATCCTTGATTCCGTCAAACTCAAACACAGCCGTCTGCTTCTGGTCACCATACCAGATGTGTTTACCATCCTTTCGCCAGCCCCAGATGATCGGCTCCATGTTAAATTTCCAGTCAGTCCGCATGAACGGAGCCCTTGGCTTTTTCCATATCAATCCCGCGCCTACCCGGAAACCGGCATCCTCGAAAGCGTCATAAAAAATGCGGGTCTTCATGGTCGCGTAGAACTCATAAATACTCGCGTCTTTCGCCATCGAGTTTTTGAAGTTGGTGAACACCTTCATCAAAAACGCATAGGCTTCTTTATCGTCCAGGTCATCGTTCGCAATCTTACCGGACTTATTCTCCAGGTTCACAAAATACGGAGCATCCGTACACACCAGATTTACTTTCTTACTGCCGAGCAGCTTCTCGAAGGTTTCCGGCAGTGTGGAATCCCCACAGATTACCTTGTGCCGCCCAAGAAACCAGATGTCGTCCGGCTTTGAGAACGCCGGTTTCTTTAACTCGGCCTCTACATCAAAGTCGTCTTCTTTGATGTCTTTATCAAAAGCCTTATTGAAAAGGCTCTCGATGTCGGGAGCATCGAACCCGGTAAATCCCAGGTCGAAGTCTGCCTCCTGGATGTCCTTCATCACCTCGGCCAGAAGCTGTTCATCCCATGCGCCGGTGATTTTATTGAGCGCAATGTTCAGCGCCTTTTCCCGGGTTTTATCCACATCAACCACCGCGCACGGTACTTCCGTGTAACCGAGCTGCATAGCCACAGTCAATCTCTGATGTCCTCCGATGATTGTCATGTCTGCATTGACCACAAGCGGATCGGCGAATCCGAACTCCTCAATGGAGTTTTTAATCTTCTCGTACTCTTTATCTCCCGGTTTTAATTTCTTCCTCGGATTGTATGCCGCCGGTTTGAGTACCGATACCGGCAGGACTTTTAATTCAGCAGTAGGTTTCATAGCCCTCTCCTTTCCTCAACGCAGGTTGCTATCAGCCTCCCGTCACTTTCACACCCGCAGCACCTGCGAAAACGGCACGAAAAAAGAGCCGAACATAAAGCCCTGCTCCCACTCACCCGTATCCTCGTTGTGCTGTTCTGTTATGGGATACCACTCCGGATTCTCTCCGTTCGCTGTTGCCAGCACCCGGTCATCCGCATAATCAATTTCATATACACAGATCGACATTGTATTGCTGACGGTAAACACACCCGCCATCTCAGGCAGGTTACCCTCCGCCGCATCGTACAGAACTCCCATCGTCTCCTGCGCCTCCTTCTTCTATATCCTTTTCACCGGATTTTCCGCCCGTCTGCTTTGCGCCGCTTTCCTTCTTTTCTTTCGCCCTCCCCCTGTTCGCACAGGCATGGCTGCAATACTTCCGTGGGTTTGGCATTTCCCGGCTCGCCAGAAATTCTTTCCCACAATAGGGGCAGACAGCAATCCGGGTGGATGCCCAGCGGCGCGGCTGCTGGTGTTTGTGTTTCCAGGCATACCGGCAGGCATCCGAGCAGAACACTCTGGGCCGTCCCAGATGATTGCGGAAAACCTCGCCGCCGCACTGTGGGCAGTAGCGTCTCGCCATCTCTTTCTGCATTTCTTCCATACAATTTTCCATCTCCACCGCCGACACACCTCCTCCCATACAGCTGTTCCCTGGCTTCTTTTTCGTCTCCCCCGCAGCCGTTTTGCGATTGTTTTCCGCACAGAAAAGTTCATATTGCGCCGAAACTATGGTTCAACATCTGAAAAAGTTCAAAAAATACCCGAAAAACGATTCGGTTTTCGCATGATTTTTTCATCCATATTCTGTTCATCCAGAACATGCCAAAGCACATGAGAATCTGACATTTTCAAAGAAAATCATGTGTTTTTGTACACCCTGGATGGTTTTGCGGCCGGATTTTCACACCCGGCCGCCCTGATTTTTACATTTTCATATTGCGCCGAAACTCTGCCAGACCCCCACCCTATGAAATTCGCGGAAATCAACAGAAGAGGGGGCGCCGGTCTTCGGCAGGTGCCGAACAGAGATTCGAACCCGCCCCCTGGGGCAGCAGATTACACAATCACGTGCGCGTGAATTTGTGCATCCTGCACGGTCAGCTGTTGACCATCCTCCACTGCTCGGTCGGCATCGTCGCGACCTGCCAGCCGATGCCCTCAAGCTCAGACGCCCGATCGTAGCTCTCCACGTCCTGACTTGCACGGGTGACCGCATTGGACAGACCATACTTCGAAAGATCGCCGCCCTCGATGAGGTACTTAAGGATGCCTTCCTGCTCGCCGCTGTTCAGGCCAAAGGTCTTGCCAGTCAGTTCTACCACACTCTGCACCCTGCCGCTGATCGGGATGCCCACGCTCTCGCGGAGCTTATCCACCACAGCCAGAAAACGTGTCTCCTCAATCGCTGCCATCGTGGTATCACGAAGCTTTAAAAGGAACGCCTTGTCCTCGGCTTCCATCGTCTCATCCGTGTAGACTTCGAAGCTGTCCTCCACGGCTTTCGCCGCGCGTCCTGTGTGGTACTTGCGCTGACCCAGGTCATTTACGGTACATCCGTTTGTACAGATGAGCCGGTACAAAAGCGGCTGCACCGACACACTGCCGAGGCCGACTTCGGAATTGGTAATCACCACGCCTGCCTGTACGTAGTCTCCCGGCACTACCGCCGTCTCCAGCTTGTGGTTCACGATTTTGATATACAGCCTCGTGTCCGTCACTTCCGAACTGACCACTTCGTACTGGTCGCTCCCGGCGAAAAGAGGAAGTGTGGCAGTCGCGATATCCAGATTGTCGATCCGCCGGTACCTGGCTGACAGGAGCGCCCTTGCCCTGCGGTTCCCGCCGTACTCCAGAGAACGTACCATATAATTTGCGTCCTTATCGGCAAACCAGCTGTTTACGTTCCTCGCCAGAAGCTCCGGCTTCTCTTCCTGCATGATATCGTAATATTTCGCCGGAATGCGGAGCGCCGATGCAATCTGCCGGTGGAATAATGGTGTGGTTCCGAACATCTCCGAATTTCCGTTCTCCGGGTGGTTCAGTTCAAATGTATGGCCGTCATCTTGCAGCCGCATTCCCACAGCTGGCCCGATATAGTCTCTTTTCGCCTCCTGCTGCCGGACAAGCTCCTGCAAAAGGCCGCTTACGGTTCTTCCAGATTTCATGATTTTAAATTCCTCCGTTTCTGCATGAAAATTGTGCGGCATAAGTAAAAACAGGAAAAGGCACCGCCGCGAATGCCCTTTCCTGCAGAAATCAGTATTTATATTCTGGATTTGAATCCTCATTGCCGGTTTTTAAATCGTGGTGCCGCTTGCAGAGCGGCTGCCAGTTGCTTTCGTCCCAGAACAGCTTCGGATCTCCGCGATGCGGGATCTTGTGGTCGACCACAGTTGCCTTTTCATATCTCGGCGGGTTTTCCGCCATGCACATCACGCAGAGGGGATGTGCTTCAAGATACCGTTTCCGCACCCTCTGCCATTTGCTGTTATATCCCCGCTTCGAGGCGGATCTGGTATATTCCGGGTGCAGTGGCTTGTGTTTATCACAATAACCCTTTCCGACATCCACCAGTTCCGGACAGCCAGGATGCTTGCAGGGAACCTTTGGTTTATAGGGCATTTTCACATTCTCCTTCTCTTCGGGCATAAGAAAAGCCGGGATGAATCATCACCTCGGCCCCCTTTTTCATTTTATTCGGTTTTCCTAAATTCTCGCAATCAGTTCCGTTGGCGTGAAAGCCAGAACTTTGCTCTTCGCAAAATCTTTCACATTCACTTTCCGATTTTGAAAGACATCCAGCAGTACATTCGCGTCAATCAGCGGCTTCATACTTTTCCCTAAGCCTTTCCGACTTTACCTCATCCAGGGCATAATCGCCCTTTAAGATTCCGGTCAATGAATCGGTTAAATAGGAAACATCCGCCGATTTTGGAATAAATCGTCCAACTTCGCGTCCGTTTTTTGTAACGATAACTTCCAGCATTTTTCGTCCACCTCACCTGTTTTTCATCCAATTCCCACCCTGTTTTGGACGAAAAGTCAACAAAATGGACAAGAACATATCTTTCAAAAATCCTTTCAGTTACAGCCCAACCATTATTTTAGTTTGGCTGAATAAAATAATCCTCGTCAGAAAAATCAGTTCTGACATAGCAAGTGGCTCTTCCTGTCCCAATTTTTATAATTTCTTTCTCCTCTACAAGGCGTTTTATTGCTGCCATAACTGCTGAACGCCCAAAACTCGGACAGGATGCAATCACCTCCGCACTTGTAAACTTTCCCACTTTGCCGGAAACATATGTCTTGACCACATCGTAAGCTGAACTTCTTGCTCCAACCTTCCCAACAAGCCCTACTCGTTCCTCAAATTCCATATAACATGCCAAAATAACTTTCAGCATATAGCGAATGAATGGCGTTACATCATTTTCTTCTTCATGCCAACCGTAATCCGCTTTCTCAAGCATATCATAATAGACATCCTTTGTAGTTTCAATCCTCTTTTCAATGCTGACGTACTTTCCTACCTCGTATCCGTTCTGGTAAAGCAGAAGAAGCGTCAGCAACCGGCTCATTCTTCCGTTTCCATCATTAAAGGGATGAATGCAAAGAAAATCACATATAAAAGCCGGAATCAAAATAAGCGGATCAACAGTCTCCATGGACAACGTCCTTGTATAACTATCACAAATCGCTTCAATTGCGGTTTCTGTTTCATAAGGCGCAACCGGTGTAAAGCGTGTCACCTGCGTTCCATCTGGGCGCGTTTCGTTAATATAATTCTGCACATTCTTAAAGTGACCACCGTAAGACAATCCTGCGTGCTTCATCAGGTCTCTGTGCAGCTGTAATATATAAGCGGGTCTCACCGGAATATAATCATGGCTCTCATGGATTGTATTCAAAACATCTCTATAACCCATAATTTCGCTTTCATCACGATTTCTTGGAGTTGTCTTTTCTTCCACCAACTGCTTCATTCTCGTACTGGTTGTCACAATCCCTTCAATCTTATTCGATGCCTCAGTACTCTGAATCTTTGCGATTTCAATCATACGGGTTAATTCAACCGGTTTTTGTCGAACGTATAAATCCTGCCGACCTTTGCATTCGTGTATCTTTGACAGATAGGTTATAATTTCCATATCCCAAGTTTTTTGCGCAAGCTTAGAATAATCAAAACTTCTCATACATCACCTGGGGCTGAAACGTTTACTTATTTTTCGTCCAGCCTCGCTTTCCTTTCGTCCAAATTCTACCCCAATTTGGACGAAAAGTCAACAAGGTGGACGAAAGCATTTCTCTCAAACGAACTCCTTACTTCTCCCACGGCATCTCTGGATTCGTGAAATGCCCATAAGCGGAAACCTGATTGTAATCCACATCCAGAAGTCCCAATGTCTTAATGATGCCTCTTGGTGTCAGGTCGTAATTCTCACGCACGTAAGCATAGAGGAATTCCATGCTCTGGATTTCCGTTCCGAAACAGTCAATCGCGATGCTGACCGGCTTTTCAACCCCGATGGCATACGCAAGCTGAATCTCACACTTATTTGCCCATCCGGCCAGCACGATATCCCTCGCAATCTTCCGAGCCATGTAGGCTGCGGAGCGGTCGACCTTGCTCGGGTCCTTTCCCGACATCGCGCCGCCTCCGATTTTTCCTATGCCGCCGTAGGTGTCGCACGCCAGCTTTCTGCCGGTCACACCACAGTCGGCAAAAGAGCCTCCCTTCACAAACCGTCCGGTCGGATTGATGAGCTTCTCGAAGTCTGAATTTAACCCGTAATCGGAAGCCGCCATAATCATTAACGTCTCTACAATAGTGCGGAAGTCACTCGGCTCCACATCCTCAGAGTGCTGCACGGAGCAGAGGAAGGTCGTGATCCTGCCGCTGTCGTAATCGAAGCTGACCTGCGCTTTCGCGTCCGCTCGGAACATCCGGCTCGGATGCTGTTTTAAAAGCCTCAGGAACTTGGTCGCTACGATATAGGGAATTGGGAGAAGCTCCGGAGTCTCGTCCGTTGCGTATACTGACATATATCTTTGGGCGCGCCAGAGGATACGCTTTTCGCATCTCCGCGAACTGCGCCCAAGTATAACTTTTCCTCTGACTTCTCCGATTTAACCAGTAGAACAAGCTGTGTTCTACTCTAAAACGGAATCTCCCAAGCGCATCATAGTTGTCAGTAATACCGTAGTAGTGATAGTAACCAACAAGTATCTGATTCAGCTTCTTCACAATCAGATTCAAGGGCCATGACCTGATGGAACTAATCAGTTGGTTTACCTCTTTGCATTTCTTTGCGAATTTCTTCTTGCTGGTTTTCCTCTTTACTCTGAACTTACCTGTTTTCCCGTATGAGCAATAGTGAGTGAATCCCAGGAATGTAAATGTCTCCGGTTTTCTCTCATGTCTCCGCTTTCTGCTTGACGCGGCAAATCTGCCGAACTCAATCAGCCTGCTTTTGCTCTCTTCCAATTGTAGCCCAAAGTAGCCCATCCTGTGTTTCAGTCTTTCATAGAATTGTTCTGCTTCTTCCTTATATTGGAAACAGCAAACAAAATCGTCGGCGTACACTACCACCCCACTGAATCCTTTCAGACTCGGTTGGACTATTTCATGAAACCACCACAGTAATACATAACGCGGACCTCCGGCCGCAACCAAAAATAAAATAGAGCCAAAACTCTGTT
>JAJPWX010000063.1 GCA_021205755.1 Lachnospiraceae bacterium
TATGCGAATATTACGATGAAAAAACATGTTACAGGGTCAAAAAAAGAGCCGATTTTTCGACTCTTTCAAGGCACTATTTCATTGACTGTCAACGAGCCATTTTCCCTGGCTTGTTTTTCTCCTTCGGCTGCTCATTTGCTTGAGCCACCTCAACTACTAACTTCTGAATTGGCGTTCCGAACGTCTGCGATAAAATCTGCAAACTTCTCCACGCCTCTGCGTTATTGCTTCGCGGCGATATCACCGCTTCGGATTTTTTGACAACCGGGTCAACAAGAATAACGCTTCCTTCATCCGCCCGGATTGCGTTCAACTGTCTGCCACAAATCCGAACCTTTCTTTTTTCAAACACTGGAATATCCCGTAGCTGCCGAATCGTCTTCTTATAATTCGCATATAATTCTTCCTTACTGATTGTCCGTTCAGCGAAAGTTAATTTTCTTTCATGCAGCTTTTCAAGCGCAGGCACAAGCACCCTCTGATATTTCGTAGTCAAAAATCTGGAATAGAATCGTTTCCTCGCGTCACTGATATAGGGCGTTTCTTCGATCAATTTTAATATTTCCCTCATTTCAATCCGAGGCACGATTATGACAAGAGCACGATTAACATCCTCGTTTTCACAAGAATACAAATACCGTCGATAAGAGATTTTGCTTCCTTTCCTGTTTTTAATCACTGACATCCCATTCATTGCTTCGTTGTCTGCAAGTCGGTCAGACAAAAGTTCATCCGCCACCAACGGACACAGGCAGGAACCGCAATCATACACCGGAGCCAGTTTCCGCTCATTTCCAATTTTTGACAGGAAGCCCCAGTTCCCATTGTGCCGATCTGTGTTTCCAATAAAAGCATCCGCTACAAACAGTTCAGCATAAAATTTCCGGATCCTCTGTTCGTCGATTCCTGGTGTATACTTCGCGATTTCCGCAATTGTTTCAAAGCTCGGAGTTTTTGCCCCTTTCGTATCATCCGCACTGCTAAGGGAAGTGAGTTCTGCCTCGCTGAGCCGATAGCCATCCGTCTCCAGATTTTTACAGGCACAGGCAATATATGTTTTTTCCTCTCCATTTGAAGACTTCGCGGTATACTCTCCAAGTATCACATCCTGCACTGGAAGCCCCAGCAGCTTCATAATCCGGCACCCCAGAAATTCAGAAAAAGCGTTATTAATGTAAGACAAATCACGTCCAAGTTCCCTTACCGGGTCAGGAAGCTTCAGCAAATATTCATTCCCATCGTCCAGTACAACTGTCTCTTTCCGCTCCGAACCGCCGAAGCGGTTAAAAAGTTTTTCTGTGATGTGCTCATTAAAATTATACTCATTCATTCACTTCACCCCTCTACGCAACAATTCCCTCAATCGAAAAAAATCTGCCTCTGTCATTATATCCATGTGCGACGCGAGCTTTGTATCTACATACAGACTGTCAAAAGTTCGCTGCATTTCATACAGGGTATCATTATTATGATCCGCCATGTAGTTCCTGCGCGCAGCCAAAAAATCTTCTAACTCCTTTTTCATATCCGGCAAATGCGTAAAATCAAACTTTCCATATTCTTTCATTATCGTATCATCAGGCACAAGCTGACATTCTTTCGAATCACTCATGACGGCATTCTCCCCTCATCGCTTCCGGTCATTTCCCAGGTGACAGCTTCCGAAACTCAGAGCTATGCAATGGCTATGAATCGGAAGCTGGTGAAATTCTTCCCAGCAATCTTAACATAGCCACTTTATTTTTACAACAACGATTCCCGGCATAGAGCGGAAAGTTCAGCGGGCGTAAGCGGCTTGATTTCCTCCTCCAGAGCTTTCAATGAAGGTGTGAGGACAAGCAGTTCTTCTTCTGTAATCTGCAAAAACCGCACCCAGCTATGAAGCTCTGCTATCCTCTTTTCAATCTGCTTCTGCTTTTTCTTACCACCCGCGATCCTGCCCGCTTCAAACCGGCTGCCGGGAATTTTTTCTCCGAGAAATTTTTCCAATAACACCACTGCTTGCAGGCAACGAACTGTTTCCGTTGCATCACCGTCCTTTACCTGAACTCCTTTTCCACCAGATGTAATGATTGTCTCCATATCTGCTTTCCATTCCAAATCTCACTCTAATGATTCCGGCGCTCACTGGTACGAATAGGAATTTTCGTCCCGGTTGTAAATTCCGATCAGACCGCTTCCATCGGACAGTGTGAAGGTAATCGTTGCTGTCCGCGTGTCAGCGTCAATCTCATACGAACTGACTGCCGCAGCAGTAACATCACTGTAGCCGTTCCGGTACAAATAATCATAGAGCGTGTACTGTAGCTCATAGCGATTTGCAAGATAGTTCAGCAGTGTCGTCGGAATCCCCGTCACGGAAAGCGTCGTGGCATCATAGCTCCGCTCTGTTTCTGAGGAACCCTGTCCGCTCTGAATTTCAATCGCTTCCTGCGCCTGTTCATCCGCTTCGCTTTCATTCTGCGTTTCCGCTTCTTCCACTCTATCAGATTCCTCCGCAGTTTCCTGTGTCTCCTCAAGCAGCAAAATATACTGTCCAGGATAATCCGGGTACATGATAACGGTAAGTCTGTCTTCTGAATTATCCATACTTGCGCAGAATGCAAAAGCTCCATCCGAAGAACACGGAATCTCATTTTCAAATGTTACCTCCGCCACTCCGGCCAGATCGTTATTCGATAAAAACGCAGACAGAGCCATAAGGAAATCCGATTCCCGGTAGCCGGATTTTTCCTTTTGTTCCTCTGCCAGGCCGGATACCTTTATGGACGGCAGAATCGAATTTTCTGAATCTCCGAAAATAGTCTGCTGCCAGTCCTCAGTCTCAGTTTCGTTTTCCTCGTCAGAAGATATGCCATTTTGGTTTTCTTCTTCACTCTGATTTTCCTCAGTTGTCGTGCCATTCTCTTCTCCTGCAGAAATATCCGTCTCATCATCTGCAATACTCATTCCAGTCACCCGGACGGTTTGTGCTGCCGCAGCTGTTTCAGATTCTGATTCAATGATTGCCGCTTCCGTCTCCTGGGGCAAATTCGTCTCCGTATTCCTGGAACTGTTGTTGAGCAGATACAATGCCGCAAGAAAAATCAGAATCACCCCTATCAGCCATTGCCGCCACTGATATAAAAAATGTTTACTGTTCTGCTCATGACCATTTTCTTCGCTCCCGGTTTCCGCAAGGGCAGCACCCTCTGTCTCCGATCCAGCAGGTTGCTCTTCGTCAGCCGCATTCCCGCTCTGAATGATTTCATCCGATTCCCGCATTCCTTCATCTTCCAAAAGGTCTTCCTCGCAAGTCTCTCGGCCCATGGCTTCATCTTCACAGGGTATGGTTCCTTCAAACTCATTTTCAGGCAATTTCTTATTCAGTTCTGCTTCCTCCTGGTTTTCACTGGTAGTGTCAAATCCTACCCATTTTTTAATGTCTAAATCCTATAGAAACCTTGATTTTAAGGGAAATCTGCAATAAAAAGAGCAATGACCTCCCTTTTTCTGATATAATGTCATCACCACAACAACCTTATAAGAAAGGAGCCATTGCTCATGGACATTATACTTTATTTACTTCAGATGATTCAAGACCTTTATCGCCAAAATTGCTGGCTGGTCAGTTTTATTTGCAGATATATACCACTTAAGCAATGGGCTTACGATGATTCCCACTCGCCAAAGTATCAGAAGTTCAAAACCGACGAGCTTCCCCGCGTCCAGATTTTCACTCAGGAGTGGAACTGGAAGGACCTGCTGTCTTATTACCAGCAACGCTACGGCAAGATTATTAAGCCGGTGAAGCGCCGTTCAGATTGTGATATCCCGGAGAACTGTTCATGCCCCAGATGTCATGCTCCGTCCATCTACCTTTATAAAAACAATGGCAAAAAAGGACAACTCCTTTGCAAAATCTGTGATGCCAGATTCTCGCCATCCGAGGGGAATCGCTTCTCCTCCCTAAATCTCCGTTGCCCACACTGTGGACAATCCCTCGTGCAGAAGAAACATCGTAAGCATTTCATCATCCACAAGTGCGTGAATCCGAAGTGCCCCTATTATCTCCACAACCTGAAGAAGGTCGATAAGAAAGACCTGAACGAAGATTACGGCAAGAACAAATATAAGCTCCACTACATCTACCGCGAATTCACGATAGATTTCTTTAAGATAGATCTGAACTCACTCCCGAAAAACGCTTCCTCACTGAAATTCAGCAAGCATAACGCGCATGTCATGTCGCTCTGCCTTACTATGCACATAAACCTTGGGCTGTCGCTGCGTAAGACATCCCAGGCCCTGAAGGATCTGTATAACATCAGCATCTCCCATCAGCAGGTTGCCAACTACTGTAAGACAGCTGCTCTCTGCGTCAAGCCGTTCGTTGACAACTACGACTACGGTGCTGGCAGCACATTCACTGCTGATGAGACCTACATCAAAATCCGTGGCGTAAAAGCCTACATCTGGTTCATCATGGATGCCGCCAAACGCTCCATCATCGGCTACCAGGTATCCGACAATCGCGGCGTTGGACCATGCATCACAGCAATGCGGATGGCGTTCCGGCATTTCTCTGAACTGCCGAAAGACTTCCAGTTCATAGCCGATGGATACAGTGCTTACCCGCTCGCCGCACAGCAGTTTTTCCGTCAGTATGGAGAAAAGTTCAAGTTCTCAATTACGCAGGTCATTGGACTTACCAACGACGATGAAGTATCGAAAGAATTCCGTCCGTACAAACAGATGATCGAACGGTTGAACCGTACATACAAGGCCTCATACAGGCCTACGAACGGCTTCGACAACATCGACGGTGCCAACTACGACCTGGCACTTTGGGTCGCGTATTACAACTTTCTCCGCCCGCATAAATCCAACAACTACAAGGTGCTCAACGAAGTCGAGATGCTGCAAGGCGCTGATAACATGCCCGGCAAGTGGCAGCTTCTGATTTTCCTCGGCCAGCAGACCATCCTGAATCTCCAACAACAGGCCACAGCGTGAACGGAGCGGAACAGTTGTCAAGAGGACCGTGGAATACCGGAACCGCCGCCAGGCGGTGAGGATATGCCGCGAAAGCCTCTTGACAACTGTTCACGGAATATCCTATCTCAGGGAAAAGGGCCTACCGCGCCCTTTTCCTGCCTCCGGCGAGGACGGGTCTGGGCAGCGCCCAGAATCTGGGTCAAGGGACTGGTCCCTTGCGGGTTCTTAGGGCAGAGCCCTAAGCCCCCGGAGGGCCTTTCGGTATCGAAATCTGCATTTTTCAAGGTTCTATCGAGCCTGTTTTTTTCGGCTCAGTTTTTCATAAGCTACTTGACACTACCTTTTCACTTTCTGTATTATTGCTGTTCCGGCTCTCATATTCCAGAAAATCATTCATGTTGTCCTCATGATCTGCCCATGCAGATTCGTTCTTTGATGTTTCCGCAGGAACACCCTGACTCTTTTCGGACAGCAGTTTTCTGCTGCCCGCTTTTTTTCTTTTACTCATATGAACCTCCCATCACAGCCCGGAAAAGCTGTACGTATTCGCAGACTTGTTGTAAGTCCCTGTGATTGTCCCACCAGAGCTGAGCATGATCCGGATTGTGGCTGTCTGATTCTCTGGGTCAATCTCGTAAGATGACATCGTTCCTGTGATGCTGCCGGTATAGCCTTTGCTCAGGACATAATCAAATGCGGCCTGATAAAAAACATTCTCGTCTCCGACAAAACTCAGAAATACGGTCGAAACGGAAAGGATATCCATGCTTGTCGTTGTTGTAGTGGTTTCTCCTGTGCTAACGCTGCTGGTGCTGCCCGACCCGCTTGAACTTCCGCTCGCACTCGTACTTCCGGACGTTCCGGTTGAAGCCGTTGTATCTGCCCCAGTCGAATCTGTAATAGTAATATTATCGTCTCCGGCTTCTGTCTCTGCTTCTGTTTCACTCGTCTTCTCTGTGAAAACATAGGAATCTTCTGTTACGTAGTAAGTGGAAAGCAGCGACCAGGTCTCATACCCATTAAAATATATTTCATAGCAGACTTTCGGCGTGTCAGAATCCTCCGTCTCAACGGTCTCACCAAAATAGACATCCGTCACATTCCGGTACTCACTCTCTTCCGAGTCGATCTGAAGAGCGTCACCAAGCGCCTGAAGGAATTTCTGTTCATCGAACATTCCGTTATAGCTGCTCTGCACTTCATCCGTGAAGCCATGCAGGGTAAGTCCATAGGGAGATGCTTCCTCTGTTTCGCTCTCTGTTTCCGTTTCTGTCTGTGTCTCTGATTCCACAGCAACGTCTGTAAAATTAAAGCTGATGAAAACATCCCGGTCTGGCATTACAAAGCTCAGCCGCATCTCCCCGGTCGCATCCTCTGTCCCCGAGACGGAGCGTACAACACTGCTGACCGTCTGCATATCATAATCCAGAACATCCACACTCTCCAGTGCTTTTCCTTCCGCCGGCGTGATCAGCATTGTCACCAGCGTATTTTCTTCCACTTCCAGAACGGACTCCGTGTCACTGTCTGAGAGCAGCCATGATGCATCAAATTCGATTGTTCCGGAGCTGCTCTTGTACAAAAGGATATTGTGTGTTGGTGTCTCCGTCTCTGTCTCAACCGGCATCTCGCTTTCCGCTTCGGTCTCCATTGTTGTTTTTTGTTTGGCCTGTTTTGACAAGGTCGATTGCACGATCGCAAGCACCACGATTAAAATAACTGCCGCAGCGACCGCGATATAAAGTGGTTTGTTGTTTTTTTTCTTATACATATTTTTCCTCCTCAGTCAACGCTGTACAGGGAATATACCCCGTAATAGTCCCATTTCTTGCTATAGCTGCAGATAAACAGTTCCGAATTACCATCATCCGTAAACAGTTCAATCTGACAGGAGCATTCGTCATCATTGTTCCGGACAGTCTCCACAATCTCTATTTCTGCGATGCTCACCAGATCATCATAGATTGAATAAACATATTCCCCGACTGCTTCCAGAAACTGCGTCTCCCTTCCATCCAGAAAATCAGAATAGCTGTCTTCTGCCCCATCTGATACAGATATTTCCGGTTGGAAAGATGATACATAGATTTCCATTTCATCCAGCCTTTCGGATTGGGCTGCATCAGCTTCTTCTGTTTTTCCTTCACTTGACGCCTGGGCTGTTTCCTGACTCCCAGAGTCAGAACCTGTTGCTGTCGTTTCTGATAAACTATCAGTAGCAGATTCAGATTCCGACGCATTTAGAGTTTCGTCAGATGTTTCCGTTTCACTCGAATCAGGAATGGTTTCACCTGAACCCGCTTCATTGGTTTCCAAATCCGATTCCACTCCCAGCACAACTGTGTCCCCTGTGCCCAACTCTGTTTCTGTTTCCGTCTCTGCACCACTATCAGAAATATCTTCTGTTTCCGTCTGTAGTTCTTCTTCTGTATCAAAATCTGCCCCTGTTTCGGAGTGATTGATAATCCTCCCCACAATCGCATCCGAAACAGCATTTACCGCATACGGCAGTAAAATTGATGCGCCAATCAGCAGCACAAGCAGGATAATATACAGCTTTATTTTCTTTTTATCCATGGTAAATCTCCCCATCATATTTTCATCAGGCCAGAACACCAGGCCACAGTCTACGCTCCGCTTCGGTCCGCGCTAAACGGACGTCCACTGGACGTCCAGCGCCGTCCCGCCCATCCCAAAATGCAGATACAGCCCTTTGCAGATAAATCTGCACGGGCTGCCTCCGCATTTTGCTGCTGTTCTGGACTGTTAGCCAAAGTAATAGTTTCCGCCGCCGATCTGCTCGGAGCCTTCGGTATAATAACTGCGGAAGCTCGTGTGGGAGTGGTTTCGGATTCCGTTTTCCAGGCAGTCGCTGACGGCCTGTTTGACATAATCAGGCACATTCCCTCCCAGATACCGCTGCCAGTACGAATCAATGCTGTAACAGAACTGCCCGGATGCGGTCAGCTGCTCGTAGGCATTTCTCCCCAGATACGACCACTGTGCGCTGTCCACCCGGTTCATCGCCGTGCTGATCACCGCAAGCGCCCCTGCATAACTGCCTCCATCCTCCTGACAGACAATTGCCCAGATGATCTCCATCTGTTCTTCTGTATAATCGGTATTGTCGGTACTGTTTCCAGAGAATGTTCCGGTTATCACTCGGCGCACCACATACTGCCTGCCATCCGATTCTACGCTGGACATGCACACTCCCCTGCTCACCGAATTTTGTACCATCATCCCATCTCCGGCATAGATACCGACATGACCGCTGTTCCCGGATTGCACCCATCCGTCATAAAAGAGGATGATATCTCCTGGAAGAGCATCGCTCAATCCACCTTCGACTTCGGTTCCAATGTCTTCCATCGCTGTCGTTGTCCATCCGACCTCAATTCCAAAATGACTGAATACCCCATGAACAAACGAACTGCAGTCTGAGTAGTCCTGCCAGTCAGTAGCGGAATCCCGCCCGGCTCCATAAGCATACTGGGTAATCCCGATCCATGACTGCGCATACTCAACGATCTCGCTGCCGGACGCAGAATACATGGTGCTGTTTTCCTCCTCCCCGGCAAGGCTCCCGAACAGGGCAGCAAAAAATGAGACTAAAAAAAGGAGCAGCAAAAGCACTCCTCCAAACATAGCGGCATATTTCCCGATTCCGGAAACCATCTCTGTCAGCTTCTTCTGAATCTGTATTTTTATCTGTGCTGACTTCACCCGAATCGGAATCGTCACCACCCGGACGGCATTTGCTGCGGTCTCCCTCTCCAGCTCTGCCTGCTCAATCATCTCTGTGCGCTGCATTTTCTTAACCGATTCCCGTTTCCGGGCATCCTTATCAAGCAGGCTGCCAAACTCCCGCACAAACATCTTTTTCTTCGCAGCAGATTCTTTTCTGGCCTCCTTCCCGGCTTTTCGTTCCAGGGTCTTTATCCTTCGATTTGCCTTCTTCGGGTTCGGTGTATAAAAAACTTCATGATACTCTTTTTCTATCCCTTTTTTACGGACACTTCCGGAAACGACATACCGGTGTCCCTGCGTACTACCTGCAATCCTGTCCAGTTCTTTCCTGAGGACCAGTCCTCTGTTGCCTGAAGCTACATCATCCTGCCTGGCAAGGAACATCTTTTTTAACCGGATTCCCTGCGCATCTGGTTTTCCCGAAACCGATGGTGTCTTCTGATATGCTTTTACGATAACAGGTTCCGCTCTCTTTTCTTCCCGGAAAGCCATCTGCGCCCGGTTCCGGAGTACTGTTTCGAGAGTTTCTTTGGAAATGCGCGGATTCACATAAACATATCTCCAGTTATCGTCGGCTTTTCGGATTCGCCCTGCATCAGCCAAAACCCGGATTTCGCCCTGCTTCATTCCAACGGAAAGCCTCTGCCTCTTTTGTTTTGCCTGGATTGAAAGCCCAGCGGTACCTTGTGCGTTTTGTTCAGATAAAGAAAATCTATCCTGAAAAGTTCCTCTTACTTCCTGAGATAACAAGTTTCGTTTAACCTTCTCATTTGTCTGACCTACATTTCCTCGCTGCTCTGCTTGCCCTGACAATCTGGCACTGTCCATCCTGCTATTTTGAGATTCCGAAGTAACATCATTCAACCGTCTGTTCCGGTCTTTCAAATCCATTTTGCCCATTCGGCTGTCATATGTCAGTTTTCCCTGTTGGTTTCCTTCTGGATTGGCCCGTCTCCCATGTTCTGCTTCTGGCATTCGGTACGCGCTGCTAATATCCCTGCGCCCCTGAGATATTGACCTGGCTGCTGTCCCATTCGTCTGATACCGCATCCGGCGCTCGACTTTTTTCTCTACCGCATCCAGTATTTGTGCCTGTTCCCGGCTGCTGTAGCTGTTCCATTGCTTTCTTTGCTCCCGCGAAAGATAAGATAGCGCAGCCCGGCTTTCCTGCGAAAGGGACATATTTCTGGCACTGTTTCTTACATATCCTACCGCTTTCCCGGCTGTCTTCGCTCCAGAATCACCAATCCGCATCGTCGCAGATACACCCCGTTGAACCCTTGCTGCATTCTCACCTGCAGCACGCAGGCTGACATCTCTGGTATCAATGTCTCTCGCTTCTTCCTTTTGCCTGATCTCCATCTCTCACCACCTTCCGCGAAGCATCCCGCAGGCAACTCATGCTCCCAGATAAACTGTCTCTTTTTCTGTAGGGGCGTCCCGGATACTCTCTCTTACATTTTCCGGCAGATTTTGGGCCGCATTTTTCAGCTCTTTTTGCTTCCCGCACTTTGCATTCTGGATTTCGTGGAAGTTCGTATTCGCAAGCTTATACATAGCAGAATCAGACTTTATCCTCATATCTCCCGGAATAAATGTACCGCCGCCAAATTTCAGCAGGCCGCAGCCGGGCGGCGTGTTCTGCACGTATTCCAGAAGATTATCAGATATCCGCAGTGTATTGCGCAGAATTTCCATCTCAATCTCCGACTGATTAAAAAAGGCGATGTACTCGCTATTGCAAAGCATCGTCTCAATTGTCTTTAATCCCGCAGTAAAGCTTTAGAAAATCCTCCTTCTCGTAATCATCCATTGTCGCAAAGTTGGCATCTTCAAACAGGTACGCTCGGTCATACAGCTTCTTCGCCCCATCCGGCTTCTTTTCCAGTTCAAAAATGCCATCCTCACTGATCCGGTAAACCGGGATAAGCTCCTGCACGTATTTCGGCGTTTTAAAAAGCTTCTCCGTCTTTACCTTACAATCTGCCATTTTCATGTTTTTCCCATCACCCCGTTTTCATCATTTGCTGTCTGTAGTTCAGTTTTGCTCCTTTCACTATCTGGGTTCGACTCCTGCTGCAGACCAGAGCTTTCATCCTCATAAGGTGCAAGCAGTCTCTTTCTGTCTTTGCGCTTTATACGGTGCGCCTGCTCTCCATAAGTAAAACTCCCCTGTTCTTCCGCAGTTGCTTCCTTTGTATCTATATCCTGCTGTTCCTGCCCCAGACATTCTCCGTCTGTCATATAGTTCTCCATCCAGTCGCCCGTCCCTGATTCCGCGCGTTCAAAAGCCATAGGGCGGTAACGATATAAAGGTGTCTGCGTTACCTCCCGCCTTCTTTTCAGATATTCGAGTGGCGGCATCCCATCAATTTTCAGAAATCCGGCGGCCGCAAAAGGCAATGCGACCGGGAACACCAGGTACAGCGAAACTGTCTGCGGCAACCCCAGCACACTGTTGCAAAGAAAATAGCAGCCTATACCGACCGCCAGAGTCAACACGCACATCGTCGTCTGCCTCAATGTCATACCTTTGAAAAAATCGTCTTTGTAATCATCTATGTCTTTATTTACAGGTATCTGCATATACTCCCCCTTCATTCAATCCAGCAGAGCAGGCCATTTTGAGACCTACTCGCCTGCGTGAGCCGGGTACTGCTCTATCCACAAGTATTTTTTGCCCGGCTCTGTGCATAAAAAAAGCAGGGATCACGATTCTCACCGCTTTCTCTGCCTGATTTTTGCTCAAATCAAAAATTTCTATTGAATTATCTGCCGTCAAATGATATATTATGTGTAAGGAAAAGCACCCACTCCAAAAGTGGAAGCTCCCGGTTTGGACTTACTTACCTCTCAGTGAGAGGCGCCCATCTCGTTGGCCGACGGGATGGGCATTATTTTTTTCGCTTATTTCTCTTATCGAGAAAGGTAAGCAACGCAATTAACAAGCCTCCGGAGGACACCAGCAAAGCCAGTATCCCAAGTACGACCATTACGGTCTCATAAGCTGTCATACACGCCACCTCCCTTCCTATGTATTCCGGCAAGCCGGTTTTAAGGCCGGGAGGCTACCACCCCTGTCATGGGTACTTTCCACGCAGCTGTCGCCACGTATCAAGAATCATATCATTTTTTATTTCAGTCTGCAACCGCTATCTTTCCGGTTGCTGAAAATATTCTGTTCGTTCATTGTTCCAAATGGCCGGTATCAATCATTCTGCTAATCATCACCCCAGCCCCAGGCATCGCCGCACTACTGTATCCGCTCCTTTCACACATGCGCAGGCGGTTATCATCGGCAGGCAGTATTCACAGATTCCAAGTACTACCCCAACCACGCCGTCAACACTTCCAAATGCTGAAGTATCCTGGAACAGCCCATAGCTGATGTCGATTGCAAGGATAATCACCAGTGCTTCCAGGCAGTAACCGGTATAGGTTTTCAGCCACGCGATGCCTGATTGTGAAAACTCCCGTCCACCAGCAAATCCGGCAAACGCTACCGGAGCGAATGGGATACATAAGAGCATTTTAAATAGCCGTGACATGACCGATAAAATCAACTGAATTGCGCACACAATAATCACCAGACCGCCAATCACTCCGCCGAACATCGCTACAAGCCCATAGGCTAACCATGTACCGCCGTCCGCATCGTCCCCGTCCAGTTCTTCCTTCATTTCATCAAATAGACCGTCTGCCTCATTTGCCTCTACTTCCGCTGTGACTGAAGTCGCCAGAGCAGTCGCGCATCGTGTAATCCCTGACGCGAGCGTCAGAGAATTGACAATCAACGACGCAGTGATCACATACCGGACAAAAAACCGGAACATACTTTCCAACGTAAAATTCGTCCGGATATCAATACTCTCGTTCAGCCAGCCCAGCACGAAAAACAGCACTGCCAGAGCGGCAGCAACTGAAAGCATAATGCTGTAAATCTTCCTCATTTGAATCCGACGCCTTCGAAGAAGATTTCGCAGCTTTCTTTTCCGTTTCAGCTGCTTCATCATCTGTGGTTACCGTTTCAGCAGCTTCGGATTCTGCCTCCACAGTTTCTGTTACCGCCTCAGTTGTACTTTCTGTTGTCATTTCTGTTTCTGCAACCGTTTCTGTTTCGCTTTCCGCATAACTATAAGACGGAAAAAACGACATCGCTCCGGATGCCGTCATCGTGACCGCCATCAACATGGAGATGGCCTTTTTTAATTTTTTAATTCGCATTCGCTTTCCTCCTGAAAAAATAAATAAGTTCTACTCATGCCCCATCACTAAAGGCGGCGGTCCTCTCATATTCATCTGCATCACCACGCTTTCCAAAAGATTTTCTTCCATAATAAAACTGTATTTGGGGTAAAGAAAAAGGATTGCCCTGAGACAATCCCTTCATTCTTTCGCTTCATCTTTGTATTTTTGTTTTTACGATTATTTTATGAACCAGATTTGTAAACCACCGTACAGCCTCTTGGTTCTGCTGTATTATTGCTCGCCTCCAGGTCATACTGTACGCCATTGATCCATATTCTGGCCCGCATATGTCCATAGGTGGAACCGTTCACAAAATACGGTTCACATTCCAGCCCCAGATCCGCTGCAAGATCAAGAAGCAGATATGAGGATGCCCAGCAATCCCCGCCATATCCGAGTGCATAACAGTATTTATTTGACGACCCGCTCGTGTAATCATACCTTGAAAATACGTAATCTCCAAATGCTACCAGCTTTTCCAGCGCAGTCATGTCCGAAGTCCAGAGCTCCGTCTGCAGGTTTTTCTTCCATGTCTGGTAGGTATAATAATTCGTATCTGTCGATGTCACGGTTATCGTAACAACCTCTTCCAGCGTTCCATTACGATAGATATTGAGTTTACAGCTTCCAGCAATCCTTCCTGCAAAGGATACTCTTACATACCGCGCCGTGGTTCGGTTCAAATCATCATAACAGCTTCCTTCGGTAATATTGGTAATCTCTACGTTATTCCCGCCGGTAATGATAAAATCATAGGTATCAGCAGATGAATCGGTGTATCCGGCGACGGAATACGTTCTGCCTCCGCTGATTGTAACGCTGTCCGTATCATAATGATAAGCAAAGCCAGTGGTGGTCGTACCTGATGCCATAGAGTCCGATTCCGTCTGTGCTGTTTCACTTTGCGATGCCGAGGAGTTCTGTGAAGCGTTTTCACTTGCCGTGCTTTCACTCTGTGATGAAATCTCACTGCTCACCGATCCCGTCTGTGAAGATTTTTCTGAAGTATTTCCATCAGCAGAAGACGTATTTCCGGACGAGACAGTCGCAGCAGTCGATTTCTTTTTCACTACTACCGTTTTCTTAAAGGTCTTGATTGCTTTTCCTTTATAATAGACCTTCGCCCGGATCACTGCGGTTCCGGCCTTTACAGCAGTAATCTTCCCCTTGCTGCTGACCTTCGCAACCTTCTTATTTGATGAACTGTATTTCACTGTACATTTGCTCTGTACCGTTGCCTTCACCGTCTTCGATTTGCCTTCGGTCAGGGAAATTTGGCTGGTGTTATACTGGAAAGACCCGGAAGTCGTCACGATAACATAAATCTTTTTGACTGCTTTCCCATTCTTATAGCAGGTCAGGGTAGCCGTCCCCTTTTTTCTGGCGGTCACCTTATACTGGTTTGCCGCAGATTTTGATACCTTCACAACTCCGGTCTTCGATGATTTCACCTTCGTATAGCCAGTGATCTTAAATGACTTCCCGGAAGTAACCGCCTTTACAGAAGACGACGCTGCAGAAGCAGATGTACTCAAACCCGCAGTGAACAAAACAACAAACGCCAGGGCAAACAGGATTTTTCTGATACGTGAAACCATTTGCAGCTTATGTGTATTCATGCTCCATTCCCTCCGTTTCTGCCGTTTTGGAAATCTGTTATTCCTCTAAACCGGATTCTCTTCCATAGCTTTTCCGCAATTGCTTCCTACACCATAAAGCCGTTTCAGCATCTCTTCAGATTCCTCCCTTAACGCCATCCCAATGGCAAGCCCACACTTAAAAAATTCTAAGTTCTGACAGTCTGACATAATGGCCTGTTCGTCCAGCACCGCTTCCACCATGCCATATTCGCTCTTGTCCAAGTCTTTTTCCAGTTTGCGTATCATCTGATCAGACTTTTTTGATGCTTCCCTATACTCCGGATTATCTGATACAACTTGTTCTGATGGATAAACCTTTCCGTCAAATATTGCTTTTGTCATTGTCATGATAGCGTTCCTCCTTCATTTCACCATAAATTCTGCTAATTGCAGCTACATCGTTCTTTCATATGCAATTATCATACATCAGTTCAGACTTTGCAACTTTGCGGAATGGTTAAAAACTCCCTCGCCGGGTTATGCCCGTATCTACAATAAAAGGTTCGGGATGCGGGCATCCCACGCTTCGCGTGAAATATGCCATTCCCAGCTCGTGTACATAAAAAGAAGGACTGTCTTTACAGTCCCGTCTCTTCGCCTGCCAGGTTTTGTCTCGGAATCCTGTGTAGCTGCCATATTTTTGACTTGGCTCCACGCCCTCCCCACTGCTGGCATCATACATATTATCACAGAATCAGTTGCAGCGGGTTGCATGAAGTTTCATTCGGTTGCACCGAGTTGCATCCGGTTGCAAAAAGTTTCACGTTGTTTACAAAAATTTCACTCGGTTTCATGTTCAATCCCAAATTTGGACGGTTCGCAAAGTATTTGGCGCCCTTTACAGGCAGTGTGAAACAAAATGGGGAACTACGCGAACCCTTGTGTTCCAGACGATTATCTCTGTAGATTCATGAATTTTTCCCGTTCATAAAATCGCCCGTTGTTTTTCCATCTCGTTCCGATTATAATCTGTGTAATAGTTCAGAATTGAGGCATTCATGATGGGATTTGAAAAGAAAGACGCTGCGAAAAATGAATATATGCTGACAGGCAGCTTCAAAAAGAAAGGCTACGATTGGTGGTGGCACTCGTTTACTGCCATAAATGAAGTCACTGGTGAAGAAAAAGCCTTTTTCATTGAATTTTTTGCTATAAACCCTGGCTTAGCCCAGGAAAAACCAGTATTCGGCCAACTCCCGGAAAACAAAGCTGATAACGTGCGGCCTTCCTATCTGATGGTCAAAGCAGGAAGCTGGGGAACACCAGACTTTGCGTCAAATAGCACCGAGCTTCAAAAGCCCTGCCAGCTTCATCGATTCTTCCCATGGAAGGATGTGAGCATTCATGGGAAAGTACCCTATTCTGTAAAAGCCGCGGACTGTTATGCGTCGGATACGAGACTTTCCGGCAGCATATCGATAAGCGAGGAGGACGCTGCCGCGCATCCGGAATGGATGTGTGACAGCGGGGAAATGTCCTGGGATCTTGAGATAGACAAGCAGATTGCCTTTAATGTCGGATACGGCACCAGCAAACTGTTCCGTTTTCTCAAAGTGTTTGAAATGTACTGGCATGCGGAAGGTATGAAAAGCACCTATCGGGGGACTGTTACACTAAACGGCGTTGTCTATCGGGTTTTCCCGGAAAAAAGCTACGGCTACGCTGACAAAAACTGGGGACGAAACTTTACCTCTCCATGGGTATGGCTGTCTTCCAATCACCTGATCAGCAATCTTTCCGGGCAGCAGCTGAAAAACAGCGTCTTCGATATTGGCGGCGGCAGACCAAAAATCTATTTTAAACCGTTAAATCGGATTCTGCTCGGCGCTTTTTATTATGAAGGGACATCCTACGAATTCAATTTTTCCAAATTCTGGACCGGCTGTAAAACAAAATTTTCCTGTAAAGAGACGGAAAACGAAATTCAGTGGCGTGTCCGTCAGGAAAACCGGCAGGTGATCATGGAAACCTGTGTCCGCTGCAGAAAAAAAGATATGCTTTTGGTCAACTACGAAGCCCCAGACGGCAGCAAACGTCACAATCGCCTCTGGAACGGCGGAAATGGAGTCGGACGCATAAAACTGTATCGCAAG
>JAJPWX010000040.1 GCA_021205755.1 Lachnospiraceae bacterium
GTATCTCCCATGTTTATTCAAATGTAATTGTGAAGCTGCCCCATCCCAACTCGGTTTCGGTGCCCGGTATGTATTTTCCTTCACCATCGACCTCTCGATTATAGGGGATGATCGTAAGGGTAGAAGTGTCAGCGTCCAGGATTTCCTCAGATGCTGTACCTCCGTCAGGTGTCACATCCAGATCAAAGTCTATGCAAAGATAGCCATCCTCATCTGTGTAAGCTTCGTATATGAATCCTGGTACTGCTTCGATTCGATTACCAGACGCATCTTCGATATAAAACATACCGGTCAGGCTGGACATATTTTCTTCAGCGTCCTCCCCGCTCAGGCGGTAGGTAAAATGAAGCATCAATGAAGATGGAGAAAGAAGCGCTTCCGTTATCTCAACTTCTCCCTGATCAATCATAACTGTGCCAGATGCTCCTGTTTTCGCCACAGACGTTCCGCTGATTGTAAAGGTAAGTGTCTGTTCTTCTTCGACTGTGACGTCAGAAGCGTAGTTATAACCGTTTTCGCCATCCGTCGAGAGCGAATATCCGGCCCAGTTATATTTGTTTCGCAGCAGTTTGAGCCGGACGGAGAGCTCCAGCGTTTCGGCAGAATCGATATCACTCACATCAACCCAGCACAGCCAGGTTCCATCAGAACCATCCATGCTGGTTAAAAGATGTTCCTCCCCGTTTACCGTCATATGATCGCTGGGAGTGACCTTCAGATGGTCATCCTGCACGATAGATTCCGGGGTTTCTGCATAGAAATATACCTTTGCCCCGTCATACCAGGTATCGGTAATCGTCCAGAGCTGTCCATAAGATCCGGCAGCTTCTGACTGGGTGAGGACATCATCTGGCTCACCTAAAAGTCCTTCTTCTACATCTGTCTGTCCCATGAATTTAGCCAGATATTCAAATAATCCGCTTGTATTTGCCGCATATACGATGGTTCCCGTAAGTACACCGATCGAAGCCGCAAGAATTGCCGCGTATTTCATTTTGTGTGTCGCCTTCCGTTTAGGCGCCGGAGTCTTGTCCGGAAGATTTTGCAGAGTATCTGTATATTTTGCCCATACCTGATCCGGCACATAATTATCCGTTTTTAACGTCTCAATTATTTCATCAAATCTGTCCATGAAAATCTCCTTTCCCATCTCCGATAATGGCAGAACCCGCCAGATGCGCAGACACCATTTTTTTCAACCGGATTGTTTCTCTGTCTTCCCCCGGACTGCCACCAACCTCATATTGCTGCCGCATCATTTCCCTGGCTCTTGTCAATCTTACATACACCGCGCTTTCACTGATATCCAGTATCTGTGAAATCTCCTTTGCCCGAAATCCCTCAATATAATGAAGTATGATCACAATTCGATACTTTTCATCCAGACGATTCAGAAAATCACCCCATTCGGCGTGCTCAAATCCATTTTCCCAGGCAGAAGCTTCTGGTATTTCTTCTTCCGGCAGCAGATGCTGCCGTTCACGGTATATCTGATTGCAATTGTTGATGTGGATTTTTGTCATCCATGTTTTGAAAAAATCATCCTTTTTCAATGTTCCCAGCTTCTCCCAGCATACAAGGGCTGTCTCCTGCATGGCATCCGCCGCGTCATCATCATTTTTCAGGATTGCTTTGGCTATCTTATACAGAGAAATCCCCTGTTCCTCCATCAGCTGCTGGAAAGCGGCTTTGTCACCCTTTCTGGCTTTTCTTACCAGCAATTTCATACTGCTTCGTTCCCCTCCCTCCGTTACATGTCATGCATCGTTTCTATCTTTCTTTATCCTACACTTATTAGATGGATAAAAACAGATTTTCCTTACAAAATTTTTCAAAGAATTTTATTTTGATGTCGCTTTTTAGACGCGCCAAACGTTTATAATGTGACCAGAAGAAATTTGCGGCGCTTGCGTCAGGAAATTTCGATGGTCAACGAGCAACGCAGTTGCGAGTAAGAATGTAAAAGTATATTTCTGTCGGCTTAAACTACAGAACAGAGGGAGAGGTGAGAAAGATGAATGAGGAGTATCCGGACCGCTGGATTGAATTACTATATTTGAAGTACAGTACGGATCTGTTTCGTTTCCTTTTTTCAATCCTCGGCGACAGGTTTCAGGCAGAGGATCTGATGCAGGAAGTATTTTTGAAAGCATGGCAAAAGCATCCAAACTTTCAGAACGACAAAGCTGAAAAAGTCTGGCTGTTCCGGGTGGCCAGAAATTTAGCCATGGATGAGTTTCGCCACAGAAAACGTGAGGCGGTTGGGCTTCCCGAAACATTTCCGGAAGACAATCTAAATGCTTCGGAGCCAGTTTTAAGCATGAGAGAACTGCTGCTCATGATAGATGCATTGAAGGAACCGGATCGCGAAATCGTGCGTTTAAAGTTATTGGGGCAGTTGTCCCATCAGGAGATTGCGCGGGTTATGAATCGTTCTGTGCATAGTGTAAAAAAGCGTTATGAGAGAGCAATCGGACATTTACGTAAAATGTTTGAGGAGGGATGACGATGACGAATTTAGAATTTGAAAATATGGCAGTTAACATAGTAAAAAACTTTCCTGGGCCAGAGGCTTCTTTTGAAGATTTAAAAAAGAAAAAAGAGAAGAGGATACGTCATACTATGGCCAGGCTGTCTGGCAACAGAAAGAAGGTTCTTGTTGCAGTTCTGGTTATAGCATTGGCGATCGTTTCCGGCTTTTCTGTATATGCCGGTCAGGCCGGAAATGGAATGTGGGCATTTTACAATGCGTCCTCCACGTATCTGGCCAGCTTTGACTTAGAGCTTCCGGAGCAGGTGGCGTCAGCTTCCATGGGTGAAGAAACGCAATGGCTTAAAATAGTCTCTCACGGGACTTCCTGGAAAAACGCATTGACCAATCCGTTGTATACGGTAGCAAGCGTGACCTATTATCTGGATAATTCGGAAGCATATTGTGATATAAGCGTTGGGTCAACAAAGAATGCGTATTGGGAATCTTATTTTTCATACGACGATGAGGAATGGAACCCGAAAGGCTTCACAGGAGGAAACAATAACTATAGCTATGGAACAGTACAGACAGAGGAATTTGAAGGAGTGATTTTGTATTTTTCTCAAATGACAATGTGGGGGAAAGCATATGAAAATGGCTCAGTTTCCAATGTCATAGTGACATGGATTGATTCGGAGAATTGTATTTGTATGAATCTGAACCTTTTAAATTCAACAGATATGGATGCCGCTTTAGCCTGTGCAAAGGAAATCATAAAGATGAACAGATGATGTATGAAATCCTGCTGCATTGGTTTTTAAAGGATACCTTCAAACACAAATTAGGTGACAGCAGAAAAAATTCAGTATATAATAGGCGAAGAAACGGACGACAGAATTACCAGATTCTGAAATGCTATAAGAATGAATGGCTTCTCATAATGCATGCCTTGATGAGGGAGAGTAATAATGGGCAATTATAAAGACTCGGAAGGGAAAGCGTTTTCCCAATCTTCGCAGGAGTCTCAATCCACAGAATGGAAGTGGTCATGGCAGGATGAATGAAAAACCCAATCCCCCAGCTATGCTGGGGAGAATAGAGTAAGCCGTAG
>JAJPWX010000025.1 GCA_021205755.1 Lachnospiraceae bacterium
CCTATGTGCTGATTTCTGCGATTACCGCCCTGATGGACGGCAACGCCTGGACAATAGACGAAGTGCAGGACATCATCCAGATGCTTTTTGACCAGCAGTACACCCTGACGGAGACTGTGACAACAGAAACCAGGTATCGCACCGAGACGAGAACGGACACTGACCCGGAGACTGGCGAGACTACCGAGTATGAGGTTGAGGTGCCATACACCTACTACATCTGCACGGTGACGCTGGAAAATTTCAACCTATCCCATGTGCCGGTGTATGTCATGAGCGAGGAACAGCTGGAACGGTATTCTCTGTATATGTCCACGCTGGGAAATCGCCCGGACTTGTTTGCAGGCTCCAGCTACGTCTCCCTCTATTACAACACCGATTACACCACTTATACAATCCCATCCGAGGCATTGAGCGATGAGGCGTTTGCCAACATGATCGCGGAGGCTGAGAAATATCTCGGCTACCCGTATGTGTGGGGCGGCAGCTCACCGAGTACCAGCTTCGATTGCTCCGGCTTCGTCAGCTGGGTCATCAATAACTGCGGAAATGGATGGAGTGTGGGTCGGCAGACCGCGAACGGCCTCTTAAATCTCTGCACGGTTGTCTCCGCTTCGGACGCACAGCCGGGCGATCTGATCTTTTTTCAGGGGACGTACAACACCAGCGGGGCCTCTCATGTGGGTATCTACGTTGGCAACGGGATGATGATCCACTGTGGGGACCCCATCCAGTATACCAGTATCAATACGAGCTATTGGCAAAGTCACTTTTTAGCGTATGGCCGCTTGCCCGGTATGTAACCGGCCGCGCCATACAGATTGGAGGTTATCTTTTATGAGTGCAAAACTCGACAAAATCGGCGCGGAACGGGAAAAGGCCCGCCAGAAGCGGGAGGAGTGGGACGCCCGATATAAGGAACTGGACAGGAAATACCATGAGCAGGAAAACGTGGACATCCATGAGATGGTTCACGCGGCAAAGCTGTCCCCGGAACAGCTGGGCGAGCTGCTTCGTATGGTACACGATGCACCGGGTAATATTCTTTCGATGAAGGAGGACGTTCAGCATGAGGATTAAGCGGATGATGGCGGCGCTGCTCGCCGGGATCATGGTGTTTGGCACCATGACGACCACCTGTCTGGCAGCGCAGACAGATGATGAGGACGTAACGGAAACTGAGGAAACCACGGAGGATGTGGAGGCAACTGACACATCGGATTCTGTGGAAGTCACTATTGCCGATGACGGCTCCTACACCGTTACTTACGGAGGCATGACCTGGACACTTCCTGCTGGTAGTACGGACAGCGTGGAGGACACCGACGAAGACACTTCCGAGGAGGAAACTGAGGTGATCGGCACCGGCACGGTGAAGGTCAACTCCAGGTTGAACCTGCGCTCTGGCGCTGGAACGGACTATTCCGTTATCGGCCAGCTTCTAAACGGCACCGAGGTGGAGGTCATCGGTCAGGATGGAAACTGGTATGAGATCGTTGTTCCTGAAATGACCGGCTATGTCTACGGTGACTATCTGGATGTGTCTGAGGATACTGTCACGGTTGAATCGGACAGTGAGGAATCCCTGGACTCAGATATGATGACCATGCTCCTGTATATGGTGATGCTTGGCATGGACACCTCAGATGACACGACTTCGGGCGGTCTGACCCCGGACGGGAACCTGACGCTGGTGGACGACATTGGCTCCACCACGGAGGCCGGTCAGCAGTTCATCACGCTGCAAAGCAAAGACGGCAACACCTTTTACCTGATTATAGACCGGGACGACGATGGAGATGAAAACGTCTACTTCCTGAACCTTGTCGATGAGGCAGATTTGCTGGCGTTGATGGATGAGGATGAAGCTGCGGCGTATCAGTCTACGGATGGTGTAACCAATACGGATGAGGATTTTGCAGACACTTCTACCGCTTCCGATACCGAAGATACTGAGAATACGGAAGATGCTGATGCAGAAGCCGACGAAAATACCGATACAGAGGACGAGGGAAAAAGCTCCTCTAATATGCTCCCGCTGGTGTTCGTAGTGTTGCTCGTGGTCGGTGGCGGCGGCGCGTACTTCTTCATGCAGACGAAGAAAAAGCAGAAATCCGAGGAGCGCCCGGACCCGGATGCCGACTACAGAGACGATGACGACGAGTACGTTCTGCCGGAGGATGAGGAACTTGGCGCGGACAGTGAGGACTATGACGACGGCTATACAGACGACGAGCCGGTCTGATTTCGGCTAAACGTCACTATGCCTGGGGCGATTGTATAATTACCCCAGGCATAGGTCATAGCTTGTAGCGTGTGATGTTGCTCCAGTTTTCTGGAAATCCCATTGCATTCAGCAGCATTGGCTCTGTAAGCGTATGGGAATGAGTTAGGACAGTATTTATTAGTTTTACAAGCTGCTTCTTGAAGTCGATAAATTCATATCGGGGAAGCAAATAACGGAAGGCTATTACAACGGAAAACAAGTCTGATTTTCCGCGGAGATACTGCGCACCCTTCTGAGGAATGCCAAGTTTTCGATGGAGTATAGTATCCGGCATATCCACACGGCAACGGAAAGAGTAAAACCGTTCATTGTGGGCACAGACATTCCTATAATAGGTAAGCGCTTTCAGATACTGCCCCAGTTCCTTTTCATTTACACCGTTAAAATTAACACTGATTTTTGTTTGCACACCGGTTTTCAAGAAGGAATACATCTTTGACAACTGCCCGAAGGTCAGTGTATTCATCATAACCCAGAGAGGAACATTCCCATATGTATTTCTCTGATAGACAACGTAGGGATGATTGGTGTTAGAATGTGCCTCGATGGTGAGCATTTGAATCAGGCGCTGAATATCTGCACTATTCTTCCGGGTTATATTGTAATTTGCTGCATTCAGATAATCCTTTTCCATGTGCGTGTAGGTCTGCGAAAAATGATAGGAAATCAGGGAACGCATTTTCTGCTCAATGTGGCAAAGGTACTTGAAAAACAGCGCACGGAGTGATTCATCAAAATAGTAAAGCTGTATAAGATCATCAAACGTCGTGCCAGGACGGTACTGACGTGTCATTGGATTATAAAAGAGCTGCTTATAGCCGCCGATCAAGGCATAGTAGCTGATGCTTGTCAAAACATTCTGGGCATAAACAGAGTCTGGAATCAGCAGCTTTTTATCTTCTGTCAGCTTTGTAAGCTGCTCGGTATAAGTCAGAAACGGTTTTATTTGTTTTTTCGGCATTTTTCGCATCTCCATAAAAGAAAAAGGAGGGCCCGCAGGTCCTCCTTCCGGTCGCAGGCATCGCAAGTTTCTGCAACCTGATCACTGGGGTTATTCTAACATCTGTGTCGTGGAAAGTCAAGACCTCTTGGACACATCTGTAGGGATAACCGCAGAAATAATAATATGCGAATCAGCAAGAAAAAATGCAGCCTTTCAGTAAATATTTTTTGAACATAGGACCTAAAAAGCCTATGAATAACCATTGTGTGTTACTATGAAACATTAACTACCGGGTAGCGAAAAAAGCGCAGACTGCCCCTATCA
>JAJPWX010000126.1:0-64340 GCA_021205755.1 Lachnospiraceae bacterium
GTTTTGAGAAATCCCGGCAGCATGGGATTTGAGTGCAGGTTTCCCGACTTTTAGGGTATTATGTGTTTCCGACAGAAATTGGAGGCACGAGCATTCTCATCTGGAAATTATTGTTGATATATGGATGTTGGTTATGTTTGCTGGTTTCTTGCAGGACTAAGGTGCTGGATAATAAGGTCATGCATTATTTAGGATCAGTGAGCTTAGAAATGTATCTGGCTCAAATGATAGCTTTTAGAGTGATTGAGAAGCTTGGATTGCTATATGTTTTTGGGCGAGGATGGATAGGATATATATGTGCATGTATTATGGTTGTTGTCTCGTTGATTGTTTTTGTTGTATTAGCAAGGCACTTTCTTAATACGTTAGAGATCAAGATACTTAAGAATGCGAAGGGATGAATCTGTCTAAAGATTTATGAGTGCGTAGGCATTATTTTTCAATTAGGTCTTCAATAGAACACCCCAATGTCTTTGCAAGATTACGGACAGTAGTGACGTTTGCTTTGTTAATGTCCTTCTGACGCTGTTCATACATTTGGATGGAACTCAGACTGACTCCGGAGAGCCTGGCTAATTCACTTTGGGAGCATCCGTATGCAGTGCGCAGCCGTTTTAGGTTTGTGTCCGGAAAAGTTTCGCGAATTTTCTCATCCACTATGTCGGCGAATTTCGTGACATCTGCTTCATGGAGTGCGGGGTACATGCAGAGTAGGTCTTCAAAAGAAATCGCCTTGAATATCTCGCTGTACTTTCTGGAGGAGAACCACTGATAATACGCCACGGCCCACCCGCACCAGTATTCCGGAGAACGGTCATAATGTATCTGCGGATCAACATCAAGTTCCTTTCCGGTTGTGCTTTTCACGCACTCGCGGGCGATCTCAATACCGCTTTTCCCGGCGAGGTATGCCGGTTCCCCATTTTCGATTCTGCTGCAGATGGAGCTGCCTGCCAGCATTTTGATAAAGCTGCTTCCGGCAATGCCGCAGTCATTCACCGCATAGTCAAAAGCCTCACCCATTGAAGACATTGCGCTGCTGAGGTAAATTTCCTGGTATGCGTGGGTCGTCATTTTTGATTCCTCCTCTCACAATGTCACGGACATACAGTCCATCGTCATCTTCTTCTGCCATCTTGAGATAAGATTGATTGGCTTCATCATTCTGCACTTTCCGCAATACATAGTATGTGTCTTTCTCAGCAAGATCGAAGCCCTGAAACTGTAACTGAGAAAACGCAAATCTGGACTTGATGACAAACTGTTCTCCCAGCTTGCCTAACATCATTGCTTGCGCCAGCTGATTAACAGACAGAGCGTTATTCACGAAAGCTTCTGCATAGTCGAAATAAGAATCATCGGCACGATACCCGATCACTAATAGGAACGGGAGACAACGGACAGTGCAAACTGGCCGTTGTCTCCCATTTTTTGTTGACAGGCAGTGTTGATTTACTTGTAAATTTATGTATAATGGTCGTAGGGGAGAGACGAAGCAGCCTGCTTCGGAATGGATCAGTTTATAAATGGAAGTTTGCGAAGCTGATAGCGGAGATAGAGCAGAAAAAAGCTGCGCAGATGATGGAGCAGGATACGGCAGTTGATGCAAATTCATCAGGTGAATTGAGTTAGATGCAGGGAAGAGGCGTGTAGATTATGACTGATAATGGTATGAAAAAGAAGCTTCCGATTGGGATTGAAGATTTTGTGGAAATCCGAACAGAAGATTTCTATTATGTTGACAAGACGGAGATGATCAGAGATTTGTTGAATGCGTGGGGAAAGGTAAATCTTTTTACGCGCCCACGGCGATTCGGAAAATCCCTGAATATGAGTATGCTGAAAACATTCCTGGAAATTAGATGCGATAAGTCATTATTTGAAGGGCTTGAAATTTCCAAAGAGACACAGCTCTGTGAAAAATACATGGGACAGTTTCCTGTGATTTCCATTAGCTTAAAGACCGTCCATGGAAGTGATTACGAATTTGCAAAAAATGAACTCTGTACCGTTATTGCAAATGAAGCGTTAAGATTTCGTTTTCTTCTTGACAGCGATAAACTTTATGAGGAAGATAAAAGCCTATACCGTCAGCTTATTCATGTTGATAAGTCTTTAAAAAGCACTTTTGCTATGTCTGATGCTACAATCACCAGCAGTTTGAATACACTATCTCGACTTCTGGAGAAATACTACGAACGTAAAGTCATTATTCTGATTGATGAGTACGATGTGCCCCTGGCAAAAGCAAATGAGCATAAATATTATGATGAAATGATTGTCCTGATCCGGAATATGTTGGATGCTGCGTTAAAGTCAAACCAGAGCCTGTATTTTGCGGTTATGACAGGCTGCCTGAGAGTTTCCAAGGAAAGTATTTTTACTGGTTTGAATAATCCGAAGATGTATTCCCTTCTGGACGCAGAATGTGATGAATACTTTGGATTTACCGATGATGAAGTTTGCCAGATGTTGGATTATTATGAGCTTTCCGAGTATTACGATACTACGAAAGAATGGTATGATGGGTACAGAATTGCTAATGCTTATGTTTATAATCCCTGGGATGTCATCAACTGGTGCAATCAACTCATTACTAACCCGGATAAAAAACCGAAGAGTTATTGGAAAAATTCGAGCGGCAATGAGGAAGTGAAAAAGTTTATCCGACGGATGGGCAATGGCGTGACAAAAGCGCAGATTGAGCGTCTTGTTTCTGGAGAAACCGTTCAGAAAACAATAGAGGAACAACTGACCTATAATACCATGTATGACAACGTTGAAAATATGTGGAGCCTGCTGTTTGCAACCGGTTACCTGACTCCGAGCGAGATGCCGGATGGCAATCTGGTTCGCCTGAAAATCCCGAATAACGAAGTTCGCGATATTTTCAGCGATTTTATTTTGGAATTGTTTGAGGAGAAAGTTGCAGAAGATGGCGCTCTGGTGACAGAATTCTGCAACGCGCTGAAAAGTGGTGACACTGTTGATGTCGAGCGTGTGTTTACGAAAGGGATGGGAAAGACAATCAGCATCCGCGATACAGCAGTAAGGAAAGAGTTTAAGGAAAACTTTTATCACGGCCTTATTCTTGGAATCACGCTTTTTAAGAGCGACTGGGGTATAACATCAAACAGGGAAGCAGGCGATGGGTATTACGATATCCAGATTGAAATTGAAGAGGAAGGGATCGGCATTGTCATCGAAGTGAAATACGCGGAAGGCGGTGATCTTGATTCGGCATGTAAGGATGCCCTGGATCAGATTAATAAGAATAATTATACCGCAGAGTTAAAAGAGGATGATATGAATAAAATCCTTAAATACGGTATCGCCTGCTTTAGGAAGAAGTGCAAGGTTGTATGTGAGAAAGAATATGGTTCGGAGGCATAAAAAGAAATCGCCTTGAATATCTCGCTGTACTTTCTGGAGGAAAACCACTGATAATACGCCACGGCCCACCCGCACCAGTATTCCGGAGGACGGTCATAATGTATCTGCGGATCAACATCAAGTTCTTTTCCGGTTATGCTTTTCACGCACTCGCGGGCGATCTCAATACCGCTTTTCCCGGCGAGGTATGCAGGTTCCCCATATACCAGCCTTTACCTTATTAGGGATACCACATTTATCCGTAAGGCTGTCGCTGCCTTTGTTGATGATGCTGCGGATTAGCTGCAGACCGGAACAATTCGCGCATGGAAATGGAGGATTGCTGCCGTTCAGACGCAAAATACGGTGAGACCCCATTTCCAGAGGAGTCTCACCATATGAATCGAGTACTTAAGTTAGTGACATTGGAACGCAACCTGTAACCAATAAAAATCTTTATAAATGCTTTCCTTGTTAAAACTGTATTTTTATGGTATGCTGTTACTGTACCAGCAAGTCGTACTATAATGAATGACTGCAACTAATGTCTACTACGTATATGGCAAAGGGAGAGGTGATTCCAATGGGGGTGAAAGATACTGTTACCATAAGATATCTTCGGCAAAAAGATGTGTTTGCGGATGCATTTAATTACCTTATCTATAATGGAAAGAAGGTTATTTCACCGGATCAACTCGAAGAATTGGATACCAGAGAAGTAGATGTACCTTACGGTGGAGAAGATGGGGCAAAACAGCCAGTTCAGAAAACAAGGGATGTTATCAAAACACTTAGGGCAATGACAGATGGTCATGCTGCTTATCTGGTTCTGGCAATCGAGGCTCAATCAAATATTCATTATGCAATGGCTGTAAAAAACATGGTTTACGATGCGTTGCAATATGCAAAGCAGGTTGAGGAATCAGTTGCATCCCACAGGGTTTCGGGTGATTATAAAAATGTAGGCAGCGATGAATATTTGTCTGGATTTATGAAGCAAGACAGGCTGATGCCTGTGGTTACCCTGGTTATTTATTTCGATTCAAAGAAATGGGATGGACCACGGACTATCCATGAGATGTTTTCAGTACAGGACGAGGAACTTCTTTCCTATGTTCCTGATTATAAAATCAATTTGATTGAACCGGCTATGATGAAAAAAGAAGATTTTGATAAATTCAGCACGACATTGAAAGAGGTTCTGACGTTTATCAAATATTCAAAGGATGCAGATGGACTGAAAGAGGCATTGGATGCAGACCCGAATTTTCATCATTTAGGCAGGGAAGAGGTTGATGTACTGAATGCCTGTGTAAATGCAGATTTACACCTATCAGAAAGTGAGGCGACTATTGACGTGTGTGAAGCAATCCGTGTATTAAATCAAAGGGCTGCTGATGAGGCAGCAGAAAAAGCAACAGAAAATGCAGAAAAGAAAAGGATAACGACCTTGGTTGACAACATTAACAACTTAAAGAAGAATATGGGTTGGACTTCGGAAAAGGCTATGGAAATTCTGGGGCTGTCCGAAAGCGACCGTAAGGCTGCGGCGCCTTTTCTTTAATCTGCTTATGTTTGACGAAAAATCAGGTGCAGTAATTGCCCCTGATTTTTTGATTGGGCTGAATCATATTGTTGTTTGTAGGAAAAATGTAAGCTACGGGAGAAAGGCAGATGAAAACATTAGGCATTGATATAGGAACCACATCAATCAGCGGAACTATAATAGACGGCTATCAGATAGCCGGTCTGTTTAGCATATTCTTTAATCAATTCGTATTCGATATCGCTGTACCTTACATATATGCGGTGTTCATGTTGCAGGTATGGGGTGATTTTCAGCTGGGAATGAGTGCGTAGGCATTATTTTTCAATTAGGTCTTCAATAGAACACCCCAATGTCTTTGCAAGATTACGGACAGTAGTGACGTTTGCTTTGTTAATGTCCTTCTGACGCTGTTCATACATTTGGATGGAACTCAGACTGACTCCGGAGAGCCTGGCTAATTCACTTTGGGAGCATCCGTATGCAGTGCGCAGCCGTTTTAGGTTTGTGTCCGGAAAAGTTTCGCGAATTTTCTCATCCACTATGTCGGCGAATTTCGTGACATCTGCTTCATGGAGTGCGGGGTACATGCAGAGTAGGTCTTCAAAAGAAATCGCCTTGAATATCTCGCTGTACTTTCTGGAGGAGAACCACTGATAATACGCCACGGCCCACCCGCACCAGTATTCCGGAGAACGGTCATAATGTATCTGCGGATCAACATCAAGTTCCTTTCCGGTTGTGCTTTTCACGCACTCGCGGGCGATCTCAATACCGCTTTTCCCGGCGAGGTATGCCGGTTCCCCATTTTTGTTGCCGGGCGGTGTTGATTTACCTGCAAATTTATGTATAATGGTCATAGGGAGAGACGAAGCAAAGCAGCCTGCTTCGGAATGGATCAGTTATAAATGGAAGTTTGCGGAGCTGATAGCGGAGGCAGAGCAGAAAAAAGCTACGCTGATGATGGAACAGGATACAGCTGTTGATGCAAATTCAGGTGGATATGAGTTAGATGCAGGGAAGGAGCGTGTAGATCATGGCTGATAATGGTATGAAAAAGAAGCTTCCGATTGGGATTGACGATTTTTGCAAGATTCGGACAGAAGGATTTTATTATGTCGATAAAACGGCTATGATTCGAGATTTACTGAATGCGTGGGGAGAAGTGAATCTTTTTACGCGTCCACGACGCTTTGGAAAATCTCTGAATATGAGTATGCTGAAAGCATTTTTGGAAATAGGATGCGATAAGTCATTATTTGAAGGTCTTGTAATTTCCAAAGAGACACAGCTCTGCGAAAAATACATGGGACAGTTTCCCGTGATTTCTATTAGTTTTAAAACCGTCCATGGAAACAATTATGAACTTGCAGAAAATGAATTATGTACCATTATTGCAAATGAAGCATTGAGATTTCCTTTCCTTGCTACAAGCGAAAAGCTTACAGAGACTGATAGAAAAAGGTATGAGCAACTGATAAGGGTGGATGAAACACTAAAAGGCACTTTTGCTATGTCTGAAGCCACAATTACCAGCAGCCTGCAAACTTTATCCCTGCTTCTGGAAAAACACTATGGGCGCAAAGTAATTATCTTGATTGATGAGTATGATGTGCCGCTGACAAAAGCAAATGAGCGCAAATACTATGATAAAATGATCGACCTGATCCGAAATATGCTGGATGCTGCGTTAAAATCAAACAAGAGCCTGTATTTTGCAGTTATGACTGGTTGCCTGCGCGTTTCAAAGGAGAGTATTTTTACAGGATTGAATAATCCACAGATTTTTTCGATTTCAACGGTAGGGTTTGATGAATATTTTGGCTTTACTGATGCTGAGGTAAAGGCAATGCTGGAATATTATGGCTTTATGGACAGATACGAGATGATCAGAGATTGGTATGATGGATACCGTTTTGGAAACACGGATGTGTATTGCCCATGGGATGTGATCAGCTATTGCGCAGAGCTGCGCTTGGATTCGCAGGCAATGCCGAAAGCGTACTGGTCAAACACGAGTGGCAATGATGCTGTCCGGCACTTTATTGAAAAATCGAATAAGACGGCAAATACAAAAAGAGAGATTGAGGCGCTGGTTGCCGGGGAAACTGTAGAAAAGATAATTCGGGAAAATCTGACATATAATAACTTGTATGATGAGATAGAAAACATCTGGAGCGTCCTGTTCATGACCGGTTATTTGACGCAGCGGAGAAAACCAGAAGGGAAAAAATATCAGCTGGCAATTCCCAACCGGGAGATACGTGAAATTTTTACTGACCAGATCACAGACATGTTTCAAAAAGTGGTCAAGGCAAATACCAGCCGCCTCACAGAATTTGGAGAGGCCTTAAAATCTGGAGACGCCGCAAAAGTAGAAAAACTATTTACATCCTACCTTTATGACTCGATTACAGTCAGGGATTCTTATGTACAGAATGACAAAAAAGAAATCCTTTACCATGGCGAGATGATCGGAATATTGGTGAATATAGAGGGATGGGATTCGAAAACCAATGCAGATGCCGGTGATGGCTATAGTGATGTCATGGTTAAGATTGAAGATGAAGATATCGGCATTATCATCGAGTTTAAATATGCACGAAATGCCAGCTTTGACGATGAATGTAAAGATGCGATGGCACAGATCGAGAGGATGAATTATACAAGCGAATTAAAGCATGAAGGGTTCCACACGATATATAAATACGGCATCGCCTGCTTTAAGAAGAGATGCAAGGTTGTGTGCGAGAAAGAAGAGTATGTTTCGGAGCCGTAAAGGAGAGTGTGCCTATGGATCATTTATTTACGAACAGCCAGGTGTCTTCGAACCGGATTATTTATACGCCGTCTCTATTTGCCCGCACGTCTCTGCTGCATCTGCAGGAGTGCGGCACTCTGACGGCGATTCGGCCGCATGTGAGCAGCCGCAGCAGTTTGGCGTCGTATTTGTTTTTTATGGTGCTTGTAGGGGCTGGGGAGCTTACTTACGGGGGGCAGAGGTATGAGCTGGAGACCGGTGATTGTGTGTATATTGACTGCCGGCTGCCTTACAGTCAGACCTCAGGAGAGGATTTGTGGACGCTGAAATGGTGTCATTTTTACGGGCCGAATGCCGCGGCGGTGTATCGGAAGTATAAAGAGCGCGGCGGGTATGATGTTTTGCGTGCATCGGAGCTTTCGGCTTATGAGCGTGTGATGGATGAGCTGTATGCGTTGGCGACTTCTGACAGTTATACGAGGGATATGCAGATCAATCTGAAGCTGACGGAGCTGACGACGCTGCTGATGGAGGAGAGTTGGCACGAGGAGAGCCAGATGCGGGAGACGGGGCGTGTGAATATCGCAGCAGTGAAGACTTATATTGACACGCATTACCGGGACAGGCTTTCGCTGGAGAGGCTGGCGGCGGATTTTTATATTAACAAATCGTATCTGGCGCGGCGGTTTAAGGAGCAGTTTGGACTGACGGTGGCCGCCTACATTCAGCAGGTGCGGGTGGGCAAAGGAAAGGAGCTGCTGCGCTTTTCCGCAGCGACGGTTGAGGAGATTGGCCTGGCCTGCGGCTATGAGGATGCGAATTATTTTTGCAGGGTGTTTAAGAAGGTCGAAGGCTGCAGTCCGACGGAGTACCGGAAGATGTGGGGAAAGAAGTAGCAGGAGGAAGCTGGTACAGCGAAAAAAAGGGCTGAAAAAGAACGTGGAAAAGTAATGGAAAAAGAATTGTTAAAATTGAATAAAATGCTTGAACTGTTCCGATTTTTTTAGTAAAATGTAACTATGTGAGTCGCTTCGGCTTTGAAAGCATTTTTGTAACTATTCAGGCTGGTATCTCGCAGCTGTGAAGGTACTGGGCAGTTACGTATTCTTATGAAGCCGGGCGGGCCGTATTACTAAATTATTGGAGGATAAGATTATGAATGTTTACACAACTGACAAGATCCGGAACGTCGTAATTCTCGGACATGGCGGTGCAGGCAAGACAAGCCTTGTGGAAGCTATGGCATATCTGTCGGGAATCACGAGCCGATTGGGCAGCGTAGCTGACGGGAATACCATCAGCGATTACGATAAAGAGGAGATTAAGAGAAAGTTTTCAATTACGACTTCCATGGTACCGATCATCTGGGGCGATACGAAGATTAATATTCTGGATACGCCGGGATACTTTGATTTCGCCGGTGAGGCGGTGGAAGCCTGTGCGGCGGCAGATGCGGCTGTGATTGTCGTGAATGGCAAGAACGGCGTAGAAGTTGGCACGCAGAAGGCGTGGGATCTTTGCGAGAAGTTTAAGCTTCCGCGTTTCTTCTATGTTTCAAATATGGATTTTGACAATGCCAGCTACCGGAAAGTGGTAGAGGCTTTGACTGATTTGTATGGAAAGCGGATTGCCCCGATTCATGTGCCGTTCCGTGAGAATGAGAAGTTTGTCGGTTACGTGAATGTGGTGAAGATGGCAGCCCGGAGATATGTGAATAAGCAGGAGAAGGTGGAGTGCCCGATTCCGGATTATCTTCAGGAGTATGTAGAGAAGTATCGCGAGAACCTGATCGAGGCGGTTGCTGAGACCAGTGAAGAGTTTATGGACCGCTATTTTAATGGCGAAGAGTTTTCTGAGGCGGAGATTAGGGCAGCGCTTCATTCGAACGTGGGCGATGGTTCGATCGTACCGGTGACCATGGGCGCCAGCGTGAATCTGCAGGGTATCCTAATTCTTCTGGATGATATCGTGAGCTATATGCCGTCTCCGGAGAAGCGTAAATTCGCGGGCGTGAATACAAAGACAAAGGAAGTATTTGAGGCGAACTATGACTTCTCGAAGTCGAAGTCGGCTTATGTGTGGAAGACGCTGGTCGACCCGTTTATCGGAAAATATTCGTTTATTAAGGTTGCTTCCGGCGTGATCAAGGGGGATGATACCCTTTACAACGATGCCAAAGGAACAGAGGATCGTGTGGGCAAGCTGTATGTGATGGAAGGCAGCAAGCCGGTAGAGGTGAAAGAGCTGCATGCCGGTGATATCGGCGCGATCGGTAAGATTGAGGCAGCGACGGGCGATACGCTTTCGACCAAGGTGACTCCGATCGCTTATGGCAAGATCGAGACGCCGGTTCCGTACACCTACAAGAGATATGAGCCGAAAGTGAGAGGCGAGGAAGATAAAGTCGCGCAGGCGCTGATGAAGATGGCGCAGGAAGACCTGACACTGAAGGTTGTAAATGATGGTGAGAACCGTCAGACGCTTCTCTATGGCCTTGGCGATCAGCACCTGGATATCGTAGTCAGCCGTCTGTTGACCAAGTATAAAGTCGATGTGAACCTGGAGAAGCCGAAGGTGGCGTTCCGCGAGACGATCCGCAAGAGTTCTGATGTGGATTCCAAGTATAAGAAGCAGTCTGGCGGTCATGGTCAGTATGGACATGTAAAGATGCGTTTCTCACCGCTCGATACTCTGGATGAGCCGTATGAGTTCTCCCAGGAGGTTGTCGGCGGAGCAGTGCCGAAGAACTATTTCCCAGCTGTCGAGAAGGGTATCGCGGATTCCTGCCAGAAGGGACCTCTTGCCGGATATCCGGTGGTTGGCGTGAAGGCAGTTCTCTATGATGGATCTTACCATCCGGTAGATTCCTCTGAGATGGCGTTCAAGACCGCTGCTTCTCAGGCGTTTAAAAAGGGCTTCATGGAAGCCAGCCCGGTTCTGCTTGAGCCGATCGCTACCGTAAAGGTTACGGTTCCGGATAAGTTCACCGGTGATGTGATGGGTGACCTGAATAAGAGACGCGGCCGTGTGCTTGGTATGAATCCAGATCACAAGGGCAACACAATCGTTGAGGCGGATGTGCCGATGTCTGAGCTGTATGGCTATTCGACACAGCTTCGCTCCATGACCGGCGGTTCTGGGGATTTCACTTATGAATTCGCTCGCTATGAGCAGGCTCCGAATGATGTGCAGGAGCGTGAGATTGCTGCACGGAATGCAGAAGAGTGATAAAAATATAGAAATGTAAATGTATTTGAAAAGGCGGCCATCGGCCGCCTTTTTGTGTGTCTGAAATTGATTATCGTTCGTTCGGACAATGCTGCCGGCGCCAAATTGCGCGGCGACTGTTGCGAACGGTATTCAGAGAAACTATCGTAACGTAATTGCCTTTGCAGGGCATTTCTCGGCGCATTTGCCGCAGCCGACGCATTTCTCGTAATCGATGTGAGCGATGTTATTCTCTACCGTAATGGCTTCGTGCTCGCACTGTTTCACGCAGAGCTTACACCCGATACATCCCGTATCGCAGCTCTTTTTCACTGCAGGGCCTTTCTCCTTGCTGGAGCAGCGTACCGCATAGGCTGCTTTGTCCGGGATCAGCTCGATCAGGTGCTTCGGGCAGGCGGCTACGCATTTGCCGCAGGCCTTACAGAGAGCGCGGTCTACGACAGCGACTCCATTTACGACATGGATGGCGCCGAACGGACAGGCCTTTTCGCAGGTTCCAAGTCCCATGCAGCCGTAATCGCACGCCCAGGGAGACAGCCCGCTTGCCGCAGCTGCGGCGCAGTCATGAATGCCGACATAATTGCTTGTCTGTCTGGTGTGTTCGCAGGTGCCGAAGCACTTGACAAATGCGACTTGCTTTTCCTGCGCATCCGCGCTCACTCCCATGACCTGGCTGATTTTTTCCGCCACGGGTGCACCGCCGACCGGACAGCCGTTTACCGGCGCTTCTCCTTTTACAATCGCTTCGGCCATCGCGTCACAGCCGGCATAACCGCAGCCACCGCAGTTGTTGCCGGGCAGGTACTCGCGCACCGCAAGCTGTTTTTCATCTACTTCTACTTTAAATTTTTTGCCGACTGTGATGAGGAGCATCCCCATCACGAAGCCGATCACCGCCACCGCTACTGTGGCGACAAGTACTGGATACATATTCACCCTCCTTTCAAATCAAAGCGACAGGCTGCTAAATCCCATAAATGCGATGGACATCAGGGCAGCGGAGAGCAGGACGACCGGAGCTCCGCGGAAAGGTGCCGGGATGGCCGACTCATCGATGCGCTCACGGATTCCTGCCAGCAGGACGATTGCGATGGTGTAACCGACGCCGGTGCCAAATCCTGCGGTGATGCTTTCCAGGAAGTTGTATTCATCCTGTACATTGGTCAGGGCTACGCCGAGTACCGCGCAGTTTGTGGTGATCAGCGGCAGATAAATGCCGAGTGCCTGATACAGCGGCGGAGCGACTTTTTTCAAAAACATTTCTACAATCTGTACCAGAGTCGCGATTACCAGGATGAACACGATGGTGTTCAGGTAAGTCAGATCCAGCGGTTTCAGGAGAAACGTATAGAGCAGGTTCGCCACAGCGGAGGCAATTGTGATGACAAAGATAACCGCCGCGCCCAGACTGGCTGAGGTCTTGATCTGCTTCGACACGCCGAGGAAGGAGCAGATGCCCAGAAACTGGCTCAGGACGACGTTGTTGACCAGAGCGGTCGTGATTATAATTAACATCAGGGATGAATTCATGCTTTCGTCGCCTCCTTATCTGAACAGCCGGTATCATGGCTGACGGAGCAGGTTGCGCAGCAGCCGTCACAGCCTTCGACCTTTTTGTTTGCTTCTGTGTGGATATGTACGCCGTTCATAACGGCAATGATGAACGCAATCACGAGGAAAGCGCCCGGCGCCTTTACAAAAATGGCAATCGGCGGTATGGAATCCGGCAGAATGGTGAAGCCAAACGCAGTTCCTGCGCCGATCAGCTCGCGCACAAGGCCGATCACCGTCAGGGCGATGGTAAATCCCAGGCCCATGCCGATGCCGTCAAAAGCGGCGAGATCCGGGGTATGCTTATTGGCGTAAGCTTCTGCGCGGCCGAGAATAATGCAGTTTACCACGATCAGCGGGATGTAGATGCCCAGCGAATCATAGAGCCCCGGCGTGTAAGCCTGCATCAGCAGGTCGACGATGGTCACGAGAGAAGCTGTGATGACGATGTATGCCGGCAGACGCACCTCATCCGGGATGACGTTGCGCAGCGCCGAGATAATCATATTTGAAAAAATAAGTACGATCATGGAAGAGACACCCATGCCGAGGCCGTTGATGGCGGAAGTGGTTACCGCGAGGGTAGGACACATGCCGAGCATCAGAACCAGAGAAGGATTCTCTTTTACCACGCCGTTGTAGATTCGTTCCATGTATTGATTCATGTAAAAACCCCCCTTTATCCTATATACTCCGCGAAGAACGCGAGCGCGGTGTTGACTGCGTTGACAACGGCGCCGGAGGAAGTGGACGCACCGGATACAGTGTCAATCTCATTTTCTTCGGTGGAAGAGCCGGACTTGTTCAGGATGAATGCATCGGTATTGACGCCATCGAACTGGCTCTTAAACGCATCCTCGTCTACCCGCATACCCATACCGGCAGTTTCATTCAGCGTTGTAAAGGCGATCTTAATGACAGTACCGTCTGTGGTAAGGCCGACAGAGAGGGTGATATCTCCTTCAAAGCCATCGCCGCTGGTGACGCTAATTACATAACCAACGATCTCGTCGTTATCGTCATAGCCGACCAGTACGTCGTTGATGTAGGTCTTTCCGAACGTAGAGGTGTCATATGCTTCGCCTGCGAGCGCTTCCACTGCGGCATCCAGATCGGAGTCATACTGGAAAGAAGCTGCATCCGGGCATACCTCGAGGTAAGATTCCTGGTTGGCTGCGATTTCCTGTTCCTCGATCTTGGTCTTTGTCATGGCGTACACGCCGCTTAAGAGCAGACCAGCGATCAGAGTGATAACCGTCAGATTGATGGCAGCTTTCGGAAATTCACGCTCTTTGTACTCGCCGCCATTGTAGCCCAGTGGTTTCGGAATTGGCAGCTTATCAATAAACGGAACAAACATATTGGAAATTATGATGGCATAACTGAAGAAGTCCGCGGACGAACCGTACACGCGGAACAGTCCGGCCAGTAGGCCAATGATCGCTCCATAGAGAATATGTCCGCGGGAGGTTACCGGACTGGTAACGGGGTCAGTCGCCATAAAGAAGGCGCCCATCAGCAGGCCACCGCCGCAGATCTGGGCAATCAGATAAGCAGGCACAAAACCGCCTTCTCCGAAAAGCCCCATAAAAAGGGTAAAGACGGCGATACAGGAAACCGGAATTTCCAATGTGATGCCTCCGGCTACCCACAGGTAGAGTCCGCCGATCAGCAGGGCTACTGCAGAGCTTCCGATGACGCCATTGGTGGAGCCTAGATAGAGCTTTGCAACATTAATGGTATCTCCTGCGTTCAAAGCCGCAAGCGGAGTCGCGGAGCTGATGCCGTCGACGCTGTAATTGGTCATAGCTGTTCCAAAAGAAATCAGAAGGAAGCAACGGGCTGTAAGCGCCGGGTTCAGGAAGTTTTTGCCAAGCCCGCCAAAAAAACACTTTACAACGAGGATGGCGAAGATGCTTCCAAGTATCGGCAGGTACAGAGGCGCTTCTGGCGGGAGCGTGAGTGCCAGCAGAAGACCGGTCACCACTGCGCTGCAGTCTTTTACGGTGTTTGGCCGTTTGGCAATTCGATCAAAGAGATACTCAGAAAGAACAGCGGAGCCGACTGAGAGCAGAATCACCAGCAGGGCATGAAGCCCGTAATGTACGACGCCGACAATCGTCACAGGCATCAGCGCCAGCACAACATCAAGCATGACCTGTCCGGTCGTCAGTTTGCTTCGGATGTGAGGGCTGGAAGAAATATTCAGTAACTTGTTTTCATTCATGTCTCATCCCTCACTTTCTCTTAGCCGCCATGATTTCGGCCTTGGTTTGCTTGAATAGCTGCATCAGGGGACGCTTTGCCGGGCAGACCCAGGTGCAGGAACCACAGTTGATGCAGTCGAGGCCGTACAGACGGTGCTCATACTGCTCGTAATCTTTTCTCTGCGCGGCGTCCGCCATCATCTGCGGAATCAGGTGGATCGGACATACGCGGGAGCAGCGGCCGCAGCGGATGCAGGCGGTCATCTGCGTATCTGCCAGTTCTACTTCGTCTTCCGCAAGCAGCGTCAGTGCGTTGCTTGCCTTGGTGATCGGAGCGGAGAGAGAAGGCATGGCGATTCCCATCATCGGGCCGCCGCTCAGGGCTTTTTTCAGGGTAACACCGCTTTTCAGACCACCGGCGGCTTCCATTATTTCTTCGTAGGAAGTACCAATCGGTACGCGGAAGGTGCCCGGTTTTGCAACCGCGTCGCCAGATACCGTGAAATAACGCTGCATCAGCGGCTCTGAGTAATAGACTGCGCGGTAAATCGCGTGCAGGGAAGCAACATTGCAGACAATGCAGCCTACGTCCGCGGGAAGCATACCGGCTTTCAGGTCGCGTCCGCTGATGACAGAGATCAGATTGCGCTCACCGCCTTCCGGATATTTGGTCTGGACAGGCTGTACCATGACGCCCTTTTCTCCGGCACAGACAGCTTCCATGGCTTTAATCGCTTCCGGTTTATTATCTTCGATTGCGATGACGCCCATCGCGTCCGGGAAGAGCTGCAGTACCAGGCGAAGACCGTCAAGAATGCCGCGGCTCTGATCCTGCATCAGCCGGTCGTCGCAGGTGATATATGGCTCGCACTCGGAACCATTCGCAATGATATAATCAATCGAATCCGGATTTTTTGACGTCAGTTTTACATGCGTTGGGAAACCGGCGCCGCCCATGCCGACAATACCGGCCTTCTGGATCGCGTCCAGAATGTCTTTGTTCGAAAAGGTACCGGCTTTATGTTTTTTGCCAACACCGTCCGCCAGTGTGTATGCGCCGTCATTTTCGATGACAATACTCATTGCTTTCGCTCCGGATGCGGTGGGACGCTCCTCGATGGCTTTTACCTTGCCGGAGCAGGAGCTGATGATATTGGCAGAGACAAATCCGTCCGCTTCCGCAATGATCTGTCCCGCCTTTACGAGGTCGCCTTTGGCTACCACTGGTTTTGCCGGTTTGCCAATGTGCTGATTCACTGGGAAGACAAGGTCTCCTTTCGGGAGATAGGGTTCTACCGGTGCGCCGAGAGAAAGCTCCTTGTATTCCTCGGGATGGATGCCACCCCGGAATGTTTTTATCTTCATATGAGAAACCTCCATTCATATGGTAAGGGGTGGGTTATTCGGCTTCGTCTGTTTCAGGCTGTTCCGTTTCTCCTTCGTCTGTAGTTTCAGCCAGGAAAATCGAAGTCGGCCCGTCGGCGCCGCCGATGATGACAAGATCTGAACTGCCAGCCTGTGCCTGCGCGATGCAGTCAGCGACTGCTGCCTTAAAGGCTTCTGAAGTAATCGTGGCGCCGGATACGCCATCCACATCCGCAGACTGTGCGGTCAGAATCTGTCCGCTGATTTCCGGACCAATCACCGCGCCGATATCTGCCGTCTCACCGGAAAGGTCATAGCCGATTGATGAAATACTGTCGTCGTCAAAGGCCACAGTAACTACGATATCACTGCTGATGCCCGCCGCGGAAGCAGAATAAATGCCTGCCGTGTAGAGAGAGGAGAGGGATGCTTCTTCTGACGACTCCGAGGTCTCATCGCCATCCGTAGATTCTGTTGCGGCAGTCTCTTCCGCTTCTGATTCCTCTTCATCAGCGTCCACCTCAGCTTCTGCATCTTCTTCACTTTCTTCCGCTTCTGCATTTTCGGAACCCTCTGCCTGCGCAATACAGTCTGCCAGAGCTGCCTTGAATGCATCTGAGGTGACCGTAGCACCAGAGATACCGTCTACGTCTGCGGACTGTGCAGCCAGAATCTGTCCGCTGATTTCCGGTCCGATATCCGCGCCGATTCCGGCGGTTTCCCCGGAAACGTCATAGCCGATCGAGAGAATGCTGTTCTCATCTACAATGATGGTAACTGTCACGTCACCGTTAATGCCGGCCGCGGAAGCTGTGTAGACCCCGGCAAAGAAGCGGGAGCCATCTGTCGCGGCTTCGGTTTCCTCCTCGGAATCTGCTTCGAAAACATCTTCGGTCATTTCTTCGGTTTCGGCCTCAGTAACATCTTCGGTCATTTTTTCCGTTTCGGCCTCAGTAACATCTTCGGTCATTTCTTCGGTTTCGGCCTCAGTAACATCCTCGGCCATTTCTTCGGTTTCAGCTTCGGTATCTTCACTGTCCACTTTCGCCTGTGCGATACAGTCCGTAACGGCTTCCTTGACAGCGGTGGAAGTGACGGTAGCTCCCGACACGCCATCCACATCCGCAGACTGTGCTTCCAGAATCTGGTTGCTGATCTCTTCGCTTATGTCTGCGCCAACTCCGGCTGTCTCGCCTTCCAGCCAGGTGCCGACTGCTACAATATTATATTCGTCAAAGGTCACATTGACGGTGATTTCACTCTCCATACCCTGCGCAGTAGCCGTGTAGGTACCGGGAACAAATGGCGCGTCCGGAGCAGCGGCGAGTTCTGTGTCACTGCTGTCTGCTGCAGTGCTTGCTGCCTCTGTGTCGGGTTCTTCTTCTGTTTCCGTTTCGGCCTCCGCCGCCACAAATCCGGCCTGCTCCATGCAGTCCGCGACTGCGGTTTTAAACGCGTCAGAAGTGATCGTCGCGCCGGATACACCGTCTACTTCACTGGACTGTGCCTCCAGTACTCTGGCAATCATGGCATCTCCGATATCAGCACCTATGCCGGAAGTCTCACCGGAGACATCCGCCTCAATGGAAACCAGCCCGGTCTCATCAAAGGTACAGGTAACGGTTACATCGCTGCTGATTCCTGCAGCAGAAGCGGTGTAAGTGCCGGGAACAAAGCCGCTGCCGCCTTCAATCGCAGCCGACTCATCTGCAGCCTCTGTTTCTGTCTCAGCAGCCTCAGTAGCAGCAGTCTCAGCTTCCGCAGCTTCGGTCTCAGTCTCTGCAGCTTCCGTTTCCCCTTCTGCGATAGCAGCAGCTGTATCGGTATCATCTGTGGAATCAGAAGAACCGCCTGCTGCCTGGTCAAGCGCATCTGCCAGAGCTGTCTTTACTGCGGTAGAAGTAACGGTAGCGCCTGAAACGCCGTCGACATCCGCAGACTGCGCGTTCAGAATCTGTTCGCTGATTTCCGGTCCGATTGCCGCACCAATACTGTCGGTCTCGCCGGAGACATCGATTCCTAAGGAGAGGATGCTGGTTTCATCCACGGTGACAGTAACAGTGACGTCGCTTTCCATACCAGCGGCAGTAGCGGTATAGGTACCAGGTGTATAAATTCCGCTGCCGGAAGAAGCGTTGCTGTCAGAAGCGGCGGCAGTGATTTCGCTGTCCGCTTCCGATTCTGTCTCTGTTTCGCTGGTATCAACGACTGCTTCTGTAGCTCCCTCAGTGTTGCCAGTCTCGGTATCAGCTGCAGCGTCAGTCTCTGTCTCATCCGCAGCCTCTGTTTCTGCAGCGTCGGCATCTTTTTCGTCAGAAGAACTGGAGGCTTCCGTTGCTTCTTCGTCAACCTCATCAGAATCGCCCGAACCTCCCGTGGCCTGTGCGATACAATCCTCCAGAGCTGCTTTCAGAGCGTCTGATGTGATGGTGGCTCCAGAGACTCCGTCCACATTCGAACTCTGTGCGGCCAAAAAGCTCTCGATCATTTCATCGCTGATATCCGCGCCGAGACCAGCCGTTTCACCGGATACGTCTACGGTAATGGAGGTAATGCTTCCTTCATCAAACGTGCAGGAAACCGTTACATCGCTCTGGATACCGGCAGCGGTAGCCGTGTAGGTACCAGGCGTATAGGCAACGGTACCGGTGGTGGATGATACGGTAGTATTTGCTGCTTCCTCAGAAGAATTGATGGAATACTCGCCGATCTGAACAATACCTAAACTGGCGGCAACCACTACACAGGCTGTGACTCCCTTAGCAAGGGTGGTCCGAGAAATTGTCTGTTTACCCATTTTTTCCTTCCTTTCCTTATTAAAGTATAAAACACAAAAAGTAAATGAATATTATTCATTTACTATTGCAATCCAAATAAAAGCAAAATGAAAACTCCTGAACTTGCCGAATGACCGCAAAAGGAGACTGAGATACCTCCATATGCGGTCACAGGAATTTTAAAGCGTTAATTTGTAAAACGAAAGATACTTAGTCATCATCATCACTGTCTTCCTCAATCTCAGTTTCCGGTTTCTTCTTTTTGAACTTAAGCAAGAAAGCGGAGAGATAGATGCTGAGTATATAAAGACCAAGCATCGGGATAGCGACCATACTCTGTGATACGATATCCGGCGGTGTTACAATTGCCGCAATCAGGAAAATTACAATAATGGCTGGCTTAATCCCTTTTTTCATCCATTCGACTTTGATCAGACCAAGCTGTGTCAGAAGAACAGCTACGACTGGAAGCTCGAAGATGAATCCCATTACGACAAAAATCGTAATCTCAAAGTTCAGATAGTTCTGTACACTGATAGAAGCCTGAATGTTGGTGCCGGAACTGAGTTCAATCAAAAATCTCAGCATAAACGGCAACATAATTTTATAAGCGAAGAAGACACCGACCACAAAACAGATCAGGCCGGAGATAATAACTCCAATGAACAGTCTGCTTTCCGATTTTTTCAGAGCAGGATTGACATATGCCCAGATCTCATAGAGCAAAAGCGGAAGCATGACACATACGGCAACTACCAGTGAAATCGTAAATTGCTGCATCAGAAGCTCCTGCGGGGCGATGTAAACGAATACATAATTGTACTTCTCGCCCATGGCAGTCAGGAAATTGATAATGTCCTGAGAAAAGTACAGGGCAATCAGGAACGCAATCACCAGCCCGACGAGACATACTGCCAAACGATTCCGGAACTCTTTCAGATGACCGGTAATCGTCATTTTGCCATCTTCTGACTTATCTTTTTCCTGCTTTTTAGAAGCAGGCTGCTTTGCTGCGTTTTGATCCTTTTTCATCACTGCTCCGTAGTCTCAGATTTGGTTTCGCTGGCTGTAGTAGTTTTCACATCGTCTTCATGTGCGGCTTCGTCAAAGTTCTTCTTTGCCTTTCCAAACATCTTGCTCAGCTTCGGGATCTGGCTAGGTCCAAAGAGCAGAAGAATAATTGCCAGGATTATAAGTAATTCAGTCGTACCAAGTTTCATGATTTGTTCCTCCTTTGATTGTGCAGCACCTAATAGCGGCTGCGTGTGTTTCCCGGTCGAACCGGAAGTGAAATCAAATGTACATTTTATGCTTCCGCAGCTACAGGCTCAGTCTCTGCCTGGTCGCTCACAGCTGTCTGTGCGGCAGTATCCGCCGGCTGTGTGTCCGCAGCGGTATTTACCGGCTGTGCCGGTGCGTCTGCACTGCTGTCAGCTGTCTGTACCGGAGCTTCCGCAGCCGCTTCAACAGCTTCTGCTTCTGCGGCCAATGCAGCTGCTTCTGCCTGGGCTTTCTTTTCTTTTTCCCGGGCTTCTCTGGCTGCGCGAACCCGCTCGGCATTCGCTTTTGCTCTGGCGGCTCTGGCTTCTCTGGCGGCCTTTACCTTTTCCGGATCTGCCTTGGATGAGCTGGTCTTTTTATGTACCGTCGTGGCTGTTGCAGAACCATCCTCGTCCGAATTCTCTGCTGACATATTTTCCGCATCCGTCTGCTCGCTAACGGCAGCGTCAACAGCATTTTCTCCGTCAGCAGCTTCTGTCAATTCTTCTGAAGTGCTTTCTGCAGCATCATCCGTATTTTCTTCCGCTGCGGCAGCTTCCTCTTCCGCATTTTTCTTCGCTCTCGACTTTCTTGACGGACTCGTCTTTAACGGCTTCGTGACATCGCTGAATGATTTCTTGATGTCGTTCATATCCGAATTGATTTCATCTGTAATGTCCGTGATCGGCTCCATCGCTTCCCGCAAAGGCTTCTGCGCTTCCGCGAGAGGTTCCACTACGGTCTCACGGAGTTCTTTGGTCGCTTCGTCTGTGACATTTTTAAAACCTTTCAGTACCTCGCCGATTTTCTTGGTGTACATGGAGAGCTTGTCAGGCCCGGCTACAAATAAGATAATTACGAATATGAGCATCATCTCTGTCGCGCCGATTTTCATATCTCTGTCCTCCTTTCTATAGGGTAGTGAAAGCGTAACCCAAATGTATTTGCTTTCCTTGAATCACCTCCCATAGAATAACAGGTTTTTTGACATCTTTCAGCGTATAATCTTTTGTTTTTTTTGTAATTATTTTGTGTAAATGAATAAAATGAAAAATTCTGTATTTGTAAAAAATGACAGATGGTATTTTGCGGTCCTATAGGCACTGAATACTAAATGCACCGAAGCATTCGAAGTCATTCTCAATTCTTTGCATAATTTTTTTCTCTTTCTTGGATTCTTGCTATGACATTCGTTGTATTTGTGTATTGGGTTTAAGATTTTTTTTTCATGCCGAAAGAAATGCAATAAAACAGGAGCCATGGTAACGGCTCCTGTGATGAAATTATAATTTTGATTGTATTACGGTTTTGGGACATATGTTTCCGATGGATCTGAATTAGCTGTGATGTGTCTGGATTTTTCTTCCACAATCTCACCGCGGCTTTTCTTTTTGAGAGAGGATAGTATATCTTTGATATTATCACCGCTTAAAACATTCGGATAATCCTGTTCAAACGTTATCAGCGTTTTTGCGTTTTCTTTTTCTTCTGACCGGATTCGCTGGTATTCGCTTTCATAATTTTTTCTATCCAGTGTAGCCTGTATATTGTCTTTTGCATGTTCCGGCATATTCTGCCAGCCGCCATATAAATCGCTTACGGCTTTATCAATACGTTCAAATGTTATTGGATCATTTTTGCTTTCATGGGATAGCAGGATGCCGGCAATATCCGATTGGTCAGATCTGTAATCGCGGTTGGATTTCAGCTTCATGGCAATCAGGTGTTCGCTGTTGATGGTTCTTACTTCCATTACGTTTGCAAATGTGCGGTAGTATTTCGAGTATTGTACCAGTTGCGGAGAATAGGATTCCGTTTTCATGAAATCAGAATTAAACCAGCCATTTTCCAGATTGTATTTGTCACCTGTTTCTCGGGCGATATCTTTTAGCATGGATGGGATTCGGCCGAAGGCGTCAATATCCATAGTGGATTCTCTGAAATCATAATTAGCCAGGACAGATGCACCACCGATTAATATGATTTCCGCAGATGCATTTCGTCCAGCTTTTTTTCTGAACTGTTTTGCCATGTCATTCAGGATCACATTCATATTATCCTTTGTGACGGCTTCACACGGCTTCATACAGGCTCCTTTCTATGATCCCGTGTTCTAGAAATTCGGGGATACATTCATCAATTGATTTCTGTTTCAGGTTTTGTTCCGGGAAAAGGCTGTCTTTTAACAGGATCCCGGTCGGGAAGATTAGTTTTTCGAATTTGTGGCAGCGAATGTCATTGTAATTGGTGCATTTCTGGATATTATGTTTGCGTGACAGATAATCCAGTGCCGAGAGCAGGTACAGGCTTTCGAATGCAAGATCATTGTTCCAGTATGTCCGGATATCATCTGATTCGAGCAGCGCTATCATGAAATCGATGTCGCCTTTATTTTTCAGACTGTGCGAGACATTGCTTCGGAAGTTCCCGAAATCACGTTTGGAATTAGAAAAAGGTGCCACCAGTTCTTCCATAGTCACATCCAGTGCTTTGGCTATTTTATATACTGTTTCAGCGGAACATTTTGACAGAGCCGTCTTGTAAGTGCAGATGTCCCGGATGGTGGAATAGGAAATTCCGCTCTTTTTTGCAAGAGCATACCGGGTCATGTTTTTGGATTCCAGTAATAGATTAATATTTATCACAGTATTCACCTCTTTGCAACAATTATAGTGGTCTGCCGCAATAATGTCAATTCTTTTATTTGCATAAGTATAAAATTATGGAGACCATCGCTGATCTCCATAGTCTTCAGGTCAGGACTTGTATTTTTACAGAGGATCTTAGCTTTAGAAGCAGATATGTTTACACCTGGAAGTTCCTTAGCGTATGATCTTATTTTAATGACATTGGGGTGTGACTTGTAACTAAATATCACCAGAAAGAGCGTTAAGCTATACTGGACGCACCAGAATATTTGTGATATACTGGTCAAAAATCACGCGAAAAATGGAAGATTTTTCGAAATAAGGAGGACACTATGGCAAAGGATTATGAAATGGAAAACGAAAGAGGGCTCTCGCGCCGTGATTTTCTTAAAGGCACAGCGACAGGCGCTGTTGGCGTAGCAGCAGTTGGGCTTCTTGGTGCGGGAACAACCTTTACCTCAATGGCGGAGGAGACAGTGGCGGAACCGCAGACTGAGATCGAGAGAACGGAGCAGGGAATTTCCGGCAGCTACGAGATCAGTGAGATCATCGAGACAGACGCAGTTGTAGTCGGCTGCGGCGCGGCCGGGATCCAGGCGGCGCTTACACTGCAGGCGGGCGGTGTCAATACCTATTTATTAGAGAAGGGACTCAGCTGCGGCGTTTCGAATGGCTCCCAGGCAGGCGGACCGGCGCTGGCGGAGACGAGAGTGCAGGAAGCGGAAGATGCGACGGTTTCGGTTCAGACGCTTTACGAGTGTGAATATGGCTTCAGCAACGGAACGGTCAATGGCGCTCTGCTGAAAAAATGCATCGAGCAGGGTGAGCGGGTTGTTTCTAATTTTATGGATAATGGCGTTAATATGGGACTGCGCCGCGACGCATACGGCATGGGGTTCCGGGCACGGCACAATTTTGCGAATGATGAAGGAACACAGGTCAGCGGCACAGATCGTTTCCAGCCATTGATTGATAAATTCGAAGAAGACGGCGGCGTTTTTGAAACACTGCGGGAAGGCATTGCCCTGGTAAAAACCGGTGATACGGTAACTGGTATTATTGTTCAAAATCTGGAAGACAATACCTACATCCAGTACAATGCGAAAGCAGTTTTGGTCGCGACAGGCGGTTATGCTGGAAATGATACGCGTCTGCGCGAGCATTTTGGCGATATGGAAATCTATCCGCTGTGCAACACACTTTCCGATGGCAAGGGCTACGATATGGTGATTGCCGCGGGCGGTATCGCGGATCGCAACTGGGCTCTATGCTGCAATGAATTTGGCGGAGTGAATACAAAGATTGAGGGCGCGTCCGGTTCTGGCATGGCGTTTGCAAACGCAGCTGAGAAATTTGCGATTTACGGCGGACTTCTGGTCAATAGAATGGGCGAGCGATTCATGAATGAGCAGTATATGTCCGACCGTCCGCTGGCGCTGGGCGGCGAGATGGTGCTTCGTGAAGGAAAGTTCTATGCTGTCATTGATGAGGCGACTTATGAGACCAGCCGCGACGAGGGTATTTTTGCTTACTACGGAAGCCCGGAAGACTGGTATGTGGGCGCGACCGGCCTGGAGGGAGTCGTTCTTGATGCTCTGGATGACGATATGGAGACTGCGATTTCAGAAGGCTGGGCGGTAAAAGGAACGCTCGCAGAATGTGCGGAATTCTTCGGTATGACTGGCCTGGAGGAAGCGGTAGAGGCATATAATGAACTCTGTGAGGCAGGCGTGGATGAGCAGTTTTATAAAGATTCCTACCTGCTCAAAGCGCTGGAGGGCGACACCTTTTATGTAATGGAATATATTCCTTCGATCTGGTGTACCTTTGGCGGCGTGAAGACAGATGCGTACTGCCGTGCTCTGACGAAGGCACAGGAGCCGATTCCCGGTCTGTATGTAGCGGGCGTGGACAACGGCAGTATCTATGCAAGCCCATATTATGAGAATGAAGGGGCGGCTCTGGGTACCGCTTTTACCAGCGGGATCGTGGCAGGAGACTGCATGATTGACTATATTAACGGATTATCTGAGTGATTTTATTCTGCTCTGTCAGGAGAATCAATGGATATACGTGAAAAATGACTGAGTAAAACCATGGATGAAAAGACCACAAGGCGGCGCTATGAGCTGATGGACCGTATCTGCTATAGCGTCTGCATTGGAAATGAATTTCAGACGGTGCGGGCGGTGCGTGCATGGGTGAAGCTGGGCGTCCAGGGTGAACTGCCGGATGAACTGACCGAATGGAAGTTTGACCTGATCCGGCAGAAAGCCCTGATTATCCAGAGCCTTCGGGACATTGGTGTACCGGAGTTATCCCTTGAGGATGTGAGTGTGGAATACACAGCGCGGATTTATCAGGCGGCGGATGTGCGAGAGTGCCGGCGTATTCTGGAAGAGATGGCGGTTCGCTTCTGCCATATGAATTCTTTGAAGGAGATTCAGCGCTATTCCTTACTGGTGCAGACCGTGCTTCAGACCGTCGACCGGGATCTGAGCCAGCCGCTGACACTGCAGGATTTTGCGAAAAAGCTGAATGTCAACAGCTCTTACCTCTCGAATCTTTTTAGTAAAGAGGTGGGAGTTACCCTGACGGAATATGTAACTGCGCAGCGGATTTCCTATGCGGCGGATCTTCTTCTGACGACGCAGGAGCCGATCAAGACAGTCGCCAAAAAAGCGGGGATTCCGGATGTGCAGTATTTCAGCCGTCTGTTTAAAAAGAGAACCGGGCAGACGCCGAGCCAGTATCGCATGCGAAGTGATAAATGATAATACAGCCTTTAGCAGGTAAACCTGCACAGACTGCCTTTTCATTTCGATGCTGTTCTGAACTATTTCCAAAAAAAGCTTTTATTTTCCTGCGTAGTGTGATAAACTGTCAAAAGTTGTGTGGGAAGCTTCCACACAAAAGATTTTACAAGGAGGACGAGGCTATGAAACATATCAAGACATTGAATACCAAGCCATTGCAGAACACTCTGAAAAAGGGCGGCTGCGGCGAGTGCCAGACTTCCTGCCAGTCAGCATGCAAGACCAGCTGTACGGTAGGCAATCAGACCTGCGAGAATGGCAAATAATTTTGTAACAGTTCAGAACAGCATCGAAATGAAAAGACAGACTGTGCAGGTTTACCTGCTAAAGGCTGTATTTTCATTTCGGGATGGGCGGAACGCCCATCAAGCCTCAGACATATGACGCGTAAGCGGCATATAGCCTTCAAAGAAGGCGGTCTGTGGCCTGCTGTTCTGAATAGTTGCATATTGTTTTGCGAGAGTGAGGAAAGCCCCGCATGCATAATTGCGCCAATGCGCAATGGCGGGGCTTATCTGTTGTTACGAACCATTACCTGTTTTGATGATACAATTGGCAAAAGGTTGATTATGAATGAGAAAACGTTTGAGAGAGGTGTAATGCTGTGATCCATCAGTATAAGAATAATGGATACAACATCGTGCTGGATGTGAACAGCGGAGCGATTCATGTGGTGGATGATCTAACCTACGAAGTGATTGCCCTGCTGGATCAGGGAAAAAGCAGGGAGGAGATTGCGGACGGGCTTTGCTCGCGCTATCCGGCACAGGAGATTACGGAATCGTTGGATGAGTGCGCCCAGCTTAAGGAATTTGGCGTACTTTTTACAGAGGATATCTATGAGAAAGCGATTATTGATTATAAGGCGCGGAAGACGGTAGTAAAAGCGCTTTGCTTACATATTGCACACGACTGCAACCTGGCTTGCCGCTATTGTTTTGCGGAAGAAGGGGAATATCATGGGCGGCGTGCGCTTATGAGTTTTGAGGTTGGTAAAAAGGCGTTGGATTTCCTGATCGCGAACTCCGGTTCCAGACGGAATCTGGAGGTAGACTTCTTTGGCGGGGAGCCGCTGATGAACTGGCAGGTGGTGAAGGATATTGTTGCGTATGGGCGGGAGCAGGAGAAGATTTATAATAAGAACTTTCGCTTCACGATGACGACGAACGGCGTCCTGCTGAACGAGGAGATTATGGAGTTTTTGAACCGGGAGATGGCGAATGTTGTACTCAGCATTGACGGCCGTCCTGAGGTGCATGATTATATGCGTCCCTTCCGCAATGGAAAGGGCAGCTATGACCTGATTATGCCGAAGTTTAAGCACTTTGTCGAATTGCGGACGCAGGCGGCAGAAGCTTCTTCTGAGAGCACAGCAGCTGACGAGGCTCCGGCAGCCTCCATGGATCCGCACCGGGCGGGTGCAGGCAATGGAAAGACGTGGTATGTGCGAGGCACCTTTACGCACAACAACCTGGATTTCTGCAACGATGTGCTGCATCTGGCAGATGAAGGTTTCCGTCAGATTTCCGTGGAACCGGTTGTGGCGGATGCATCCGAGGATTATGCTATCCGCGAGGAAGACCTGCCGCAGATTTTTTCAGAGTACGACCGCCTGGCGAAAGAAATGGTAAAACGGGAAAAAGAGGGAAATGGATTTACATTTTTCCATTTTATGATTGATCTGACCGGCGGACCATGTGTCTACAAACGGCTGTCTGGATGCGGCTCTGGTACAGAGTATCTTGCTGTGACACCGTGGGGCGACCTGTATCCGTGCCATCAGTTTGTCGGACATGAAGAATATCGGATGGGAAATGTGGACGAGGGCGTGACGCGGCCGGATATTGTGGATCAGTTCAAGGCCTGTAATGTATATACGAAAGAAAAGTGCAGGAACTGTTTCGCGAAGTTTTACTGCAGCGGCGGCTGCGCGGCCAATTCCTACAATTTCCATGGCACGATTCAGGATGCGTATGATATCGGCTGTGAGCTGCAGCGCAAACGTGTCGAATGTGCGATCATGATCAAAGCCGCGCAGGCGGAAGAGTGATTTGATGGAGGAGGAACGATTATGAAAATGAATAAGAGGAATGCAAGGATTACGCTGGTTGTGATGGCAGCACTGCTGATTTTTCTGGCGTATGTCTCTGCATTTGGTATTGGCTCTGCAGGGACGGGTGCGGCGAAGAACATTATCCTTGGCCTGGATCTGTCAGGCGGCGTCAGTGTAACCTATCAGGTGGTGGATGAAGATCCGACCGCCGAAGAGATGAGCGACACGGTATACAAGCTGCAGCAGCGTGCGGATACCTACAGCACAGAGGCGAATGTATACCAGGAAGGCTCTGACCGGATCAGTATCGAAATTCCGGGTGTATCGGATGTAAATGCGGTTCTGGAGGAGCTGGGCCAGCCTGGCTCTCTGGAATTTCAGCTGGAGGACGGGACGGTGGTTCTGACTGGCTCTGACATCCAGACAGCATCTGCAGCAACCCAGAAGGATGACCTGGGCAACCTGGAATACGTGGTGAAGCTGGAGCTGACAAGCTCAGGCGCGGAGGCCTTTGCGACAGCGACGTCTGAGAATGTCGGCAATTACATCTATATTGTATATAATGATGAGATTATCAGCGCTCCGGTTGTAAACGAGGCGATTACGGGCGGTACGGCTTATATTTCGGGTATGAGCAGTGCGTCTGAAGCACAGACGCTGGCTTCTTCTATTCGAATTGGAGCACTTTCTCTGGAACTGGAGGAGATCAGCTCGAAGGTGGTCGGAGCGCAGCTTGGTCAGGATGCGATCAAGACCAGTCTTATTGCGGGCGGAATCGGCATTGCGATTGTCATGATCTTTATGATCATTGTGTATGCGCTTCCAGGTGTTGTGGCGGCATTCTGCCTGCTTCTTTACACTTGCCTGACACTGGTCTGCCTGAATGCGTTTGACCTGACGCTTACGCTCCCGGGTATTGCGGGTATTATTCTGACCATCGGTATGGCGGTGGACGCGAACGTGATTATTTATGCGCGTATCCGGGAAGAAATTTCCGCCGGAAAATCCGTGAAGGGAGCGATCCAGACCGGCTACAAGAAAGCGTTCAGTGCGATTCTGGATGGCAATGTTACGACGCTGATTGCTGCGTTTGTGCTGAATATGCTCGGCAGCGGCAGTGTCAAGGGCTTTGCGCAGACACTGGCGCTGGGCATCGTGCTCTCCATGATTACCGCGCTGGTGATTTCCAGACTGATTATGAATGCCCTTTATGAGGTTGGTTTCCGTGATGAGAAATATTATGGCAAAGCGAGAACCTATAAGAAAATTGATTTTGTCGGACACCGCCGTACGTTTTTCGCGATTTCTATCGTCCTGATTCTGCTCGGACCGGTCTCTATGGGGATTCATTCCGCGATGGGCGACGGAGTGCTGAATCTGAGCCTGGACTTTAAGGGCGGCACCTCCACGACGGTTACATTTAATGAGGAGATGACTCTGGATGAACTGGAGGCGGATGTAAAACCGATTTTTACTGAAGTAACGGGAAATGCGGAGGTGCAGTTCCAGATCACACAGGGCTCCACGGAAGTATACATTAAGACCAACGTTCTGGACCTCGATCAGCGCCAGAAGATTTCTGAGGCGCTAGAGGAAGCATACGGTCTGGAAGCGGAAGCAATCCTTTATGATTCTATTTCCGCAACGGTCAGCAATGAAATGAGGCAGGACGCGGTAGTGGCTGTGATTGTCGCTGCGATCTGTATGCTGATCTATATCACGATTCGCTTCCACGATGTCCGCTTCGCGGGCAGTGCAGTCATTGCCCTGCTGCATGACGTGCTGGTGGTGTTTGCGTGCTACGCGATTGTACGGATTTCTGTTGGCAGTACCTTTATTGCCTGTATGCTGACCATTGTCGGATACTCCATCAACGCGACGATAGTCATTTTCGACCGGATCCGGGAGAACCAAAAGCTGATGGCAGGCTCCGAGCTTGCTGAGATTGTAAATGTAAGTATCACCCAGACCATGACCCGCAGCATTTACACTTCCTTTACAACGTTTATTACGATTTTTATGCTCTGGCTGATTGGTATTTCGACCATCAAGGAATTCGCTCTTCCGCTAATGGTTGGTGTGATAGCAGGCGCTTACTCCTCTGTCTGCGTGACAGGCTCGCTCTGGTATGTAATGAAGTCCCACTCTGCAGGAAAAGATTCTGAGACGGAGGATTCCGCAGAGGTCTAGGTTCTTATGTGACATTTTACGGAAAATTGCAAAGATTTGGCAGAGAAAAAATGCAAACTTTATATTGAAATCTTCCGAGAATAAGGTTATAATGTTTTTTGTGAGTTTCGGTTTTCAGAGACTTTTCTGCCAAAATGGCATAAATATCATGAACAATATGTATTAAAAATATTGATATCTAATTTAGTTGGAGTATATACATATGGAAATGAGCGGACAAACGGATAACGGGAATGCATCCGGAAAGACAGCCCGAAAGACGAACATGGGGAATCAGGCGGAGCGGACAGCCCGTGATACAAAGCAGTACACGACAACCGGCAGTCCTGCTGCATTATCGCAGCAGCAGGCGCAGGCAATGGCGCGGCAGCGTCAGCAGCCGGAGCAGATTGATCTGAAGGAGCTCTTTTTCATGCTCCTCGCGCACTGGAGGATGATTTTACTGGCCACTCTTGCGGGGGCTGCTCTTCTGGGCGCCTATTGTACATTCCTTCTTGATCCGTCCTATGAGACGACAGCGTCTATTTACATCACGAGTACAGATTCCGTGATCAGCATCTCGGATTTGCAGCTTTCTGCAGCGCTGACGGAGGATTACGCAAAGATTATCAAGAGCAGGACTACATTGAATAAGGTGATTGAAGAACTTGGCCTTGATCTTGACTATAAAGCTCTTGGAAAACTTGTCTCTGTGAGCAATCCGGATTCCACGCACATCGTGGAGATTACGGTTACCTGCAGTGATCCGGAGCTTTGCCGTGATATCGCAAATGCGCTGGTAGATATTGGTGTGAATCAGATCTATCAGGTGATTGGCAGCAGTATGCCGACCGTCATTGATTTCTCGGCGGCAGAGTCTGTGGAGGAGATCACCGACAGTCTGGCCTCATGGCTGGTAAAGGGCGGCCTGCTTGGCGCAGTGCTTGTGTGTGCAATTCTGGTATTGCGTTCTTTGCTGGACACAACATTGAAGACAGAAGAGGATATAGAAAAGTATCTGGGGCTTCCGGTACTCACGAGTATCCCTTATTATCAGGAACTATAGAGAAAGGAGCCATACTATGGCTGAATATGAACCTCTGGTTAGCTGGACGATGCCGGGGCAGAAGCCTGATCCGGAAGAAAAAAAGATCATTGCCCTGAAGTATGAACCTCTTCCTTTCCGCGTGAAGGAAGCGATCAATATCCTGCGAGGCAATATCCAGCTGAGCGGATATGATATTAAGCTGATTTCGGTTACGAGCGCAGTGCCGGACGAAGGGAAGTCTTCCGTTTCCTTTCACCTGGCGAGCAGCTTTGCGGCACTTGGGAAAAAAACTTTGTTCCTGGATTGCGACATTCGAAAATCCGTGATCAAAGAGCGGTACGGTATTGAGGGAAAGTATGATGGCCTGACGGAATTCCTGATAGGGAAATGCTCAATTCCGGAAATTGTAAGGCAGACCAATGAGAAGTCACTGGATGTAATTATGACCGGTGCACAGTCGCCGAATCCGAGTGAACTTATTTCCGGCGATCGGTTTCAGATGCTCTGCAAATGGTGCAGACAGAAATACGATTACGTCATTATGGATACACCTCCGGTCAATACGGTGATCGATGGAACACTGGTTTCCAAGCACTGCGACGGCACGGTGCTGGTCGTAGTGAGCGGGCAGACGGAGCGGAATCAGGCTTTGAAAGCCAAGCGGCAGCTGGAATACGCGGATGTACGCATTCTCGGGGTAGTGGCGAATAAGGTTGGCGCGCAGAAGAATGGCTATGGCTATGGATACGGTTATGGATATGGCTATGGTTATTACAATAAATATTATAGTAAATATGAAGACAAAGAGCCGGATGAGCGCGGCAGACATCGATGAGCGGCGGGACATCCGGTGACAAAAAGCATGGTGAATCGCACTATGACGAACAGCATCATGAGCACAGCCAGGAAGGAAATCATGCGCATCATCATACGCATCGTCACCATCATCACCATTATTTGAGCCATGCCAGACGCGCCAGAAGGCGGAGATTTTTCGTTTCCAGCGCAGCTGTCGTTGTGATTGTTATGGCGATCGCATTTGGCCTGGTACGGCAGGCATGGATCCGTCAGGAAAGCCTGCAGGTCACGGCAGAGAACACCCATGACGTAAGCTCGGAAGGGTACCGTGAGATTACGTATGAGGGTGAAACCTGGAGTTATAATAATCTCGTTACTACCGTACTTTTTGCCGGCGTGGATTCTACCGGGAAAATGGAAGCAAGCAAGCGGTATGGAACAGCGGCCCGCGCAGACAGCATTGAGCTGATTGTGATGGACAAATATAACAACAGGCTGACCGTTGTCGCGATCAACCGCGATACGATGACACAGATTCGCCGCTATTCCTCTGCGGGCAATGATGACGGACTTTATACTTCCCATCTGGGATATGCCTATACCTGGGGAAATGGAGGGACGGTCAGCTGTGAAAATCTGCTGGAAGCGGTTTCCCTGTTGTTCGGAGAAATTCCGATTTCAGATTATGTGGTCTTGAATCAGGATTCGATGGTGTATGTGAATGACGTAGTTGGCGGCGTCACAGTTACGGTGCCAAATTCTGAACTTGCAGAGGAATACCCGGAATTGGTCGAAGGCGCGGTTGTTACCCTGGACGAAACAAATGTCCATGCATTTTTGCAATATCGGGATACCTCAGCGGACTTTAGCAATGAAGGACGCATGGATCGCCAGGAGGCGTATGTGACCGCTTATATAGAGACGGTTCGCAAGATGAGCACTTCCGAGATTGAATCCGCTTGGGATTCCCTGGAAGAGATGGAGGATTACCTGCAGACCAGTGTTACCAGGAGCCAGTATCTGGATCTGGCCGAGCTGGTGCAGAGCCTGGATTTTTCAGAAGCTAATTATATTCAGCTGGATGGAGATGACGAGGCGGGTGAGCTTCACGATGAATTTTATGTGGATGAAGATGCTTTGCAGGAATTGATCCTCGAGTTATTTTATATAAAGGATTAATTGTTTTATATAAAGGAAAGAGATTTTGAATTTTATTGTTTTCCAATCGATGCGGCTACCGCACCGGTAGAAATATAGCCAAGCAACAGGAAAATGTTTGTTTATGTTTTCCATCACTCAAAGAACCTGCCAATATTGAAATGGAGGAGAGATTATGAAGAACAAGTCCATGCAGAAGAGAGTAGCAGCAATCATACTCGCAGCATCGATGACGGTTGGCTCTGCGTTCTCTGTTAATGCAGCGCCCAGCATCTCGGAGATTATTCCGGAGAACCCGGTTGTGGAGGAAGGCAGCCTGGAAGAAGGAGCGGAACTGATTGTTCAGAATGCAGACACATCCGCATATGCTGATGAGGCGGTAGCAGAGGTGGTTGAGCAGTTTAACGACGACAATTCGACCATGACGATTAAGGAAGTAGTCGAGACCCTTGGCGTTGACACGACAACGAACCAGACTACAGAGTCAGGCAAAGTAGTCAATGCCACACTTTATGAAGCCATTACAGCATTCGTAGATATCGCGATTAAAGAGAGCGACGGTTCTGTACATTATAACAGTAATGGCTCTATTACGGCGACTGTTACGATTGAGGCGGCAAAGGATCGCGACGCAAGTAATCTGCTGATCATTCAGATTGACCCGAATACCGGGAAAACGTATTTTGTTGCGATCGATGAGCTGGATTCTGAGACTGGTAAGGTAACAGCGACATTCCCGACCCTTGGTGCGATTGCCCTCGCAGAGAAAGTTCCGATTGTTGTGAAGAATACGACTCCAGAGCTTTATGAGGACGAAGTGACAGCAGAGGTTGTGACCGAGTTCCAGGAAGAAACACAGGATATCACGCTTTACGATGTTCTGAAAAGTCTGACAGACAAGACAGATGCTTATGACGTAGACTTCATTCAGCTGACTGAGGAGCTGGAGCGCATTCTGCAGGAACAGATTGAGGTAGCGGAAGGCGTTACCATCGATATCGCGGACTATACCAGTGCAATGGGCTTTGCTGATATGGCGATCAAGTATGGGAAAGATGAAGACGGAAACGATACGTATTCCTACAGCATGGGCGGTAGCCTGGATGCTGAGGCTTACCGTGATATCGAATACATTGACTGGGCGCGTATCGCAACCTATGGCGATGAAGATTTTGATACAGAAGCGGCAGAAGAGGATCTTTCTCTTCTGACGGAGCTGGATCCGTTTACTCTTGAGGACAGTTTCGTAATGCAGATTAATTCGGACACCGGAGAAGTGAACTTCATCTATGAGCCGGAAGTTTATTTCACGACACTGAGTGAACTGGAAGAGGAAGAGACGGAAGAAGAGACCGAAGCTGTTACTGAAGAGGCAACAGAGGCTGAGACAGAGGAAGTAACAGAGACTGAAACAGAAACTGAGGAAGAGACCGAAGACAGATCCTTACTTCAGTGGACGGTAAGCGATGAGGATAAAATCACGGATAAAGAGACTCCAGTGCTTGTAATTAAGGGTGAATTTGAGGCTATGGGTCCGTTCGCCATCTTTATGCCGACAGAAGACAGCGCAAGCTATCATAAGAGCAGCAGATAATGATTTGAGGAAACGAAGGGTGTGTTCCGCGCTGGTGCTGACTGGACTGCGGAACACATTTTGGTCAGAGGGAAAGGAGCTATATGGGTAGAAAGAACCGAAACTATACAAAAAAACGGAATCCGATTCTCATAATGCTATACATAGTTGCAGTCGTCTTTCTGGTTGCCTGTATCGGCTACTTCTATTATCTGTCCAAAGAGCAGAGCAATGCCTACAAGGAGCGCAAAGCGGCTCTTCAATCTGAAGAAGAATATGAAGCTCTCACGGAGACTCCAGAGACGGATCTGAAGACATTGGAAGGTGTCCTGAACGAGGATTATAATGCAGATACGTCAGAAGAGGAAAGTGAATCGGAACTCATACAGACCGAGAAAGAAGAGGAAGAATCTGAATCCTCGTCAAATGCGGAAGAGCAAGAATAAGAAAAACACCCCTGTTTTCGGAACTGCGGAAAACAGGGGTGTTTTCGATTAATTCTGGCATTTGATTCTCGTCAGGACTTGTCTGAATAATTACTCATTCTCTTCCTCCTCGTCCTCTTCTACCAGCTCGTCGTACTCCAGGCCATCGAGCCACTCGTCAAAGCCATCCGATGCGGCTTCATACTCTTCATCGCTCTCGATATTCTCCAGAACAGGCATACCATTCTCTGCGTGATAACGATAAAGATATACTTCGCCGTCTTCGTTGACACCCTGCTCATTCAGGGGCAGAAGAGCAATGTAATCCTTACCTGCTGCCTGGTAGAGAGTCAGGATCTGGCACTCCAGTACTTCATCGTTGTCTAACGTCAGCGTGATTGTGGCGCCGCCGCATTCTTCTGTGCATCCTTCGCAGCTGCCGCCGCAGTTTTCAAATTCACTCATTTCTCATACCTCTCTTTTTCCGGTCTGCATTCTCTGCGTCCGGATGGATTTCTTGCTGCGAATACTTTAGCAGATGTAGTGCAAAATAGCAAGCAATTTATCTTGTTTTCCGCAATTGTTCATGTTATAGTAAAAGCAGGCAGTTCACCTTCTGACAGGTGACAGAAGTATAGCGATTTTAAATGGGCTTTTCCCTCGTAACTGTGAAGGTACTGAACAGTTACCTGTTTCTTAAATTGACCAGGGAGAAAAGAGATTCATGAAACTGATATCGTGGAATGTTAACGGTCTGCGCGCCTGTGTGCAGAAAGGATTTCTTGACTATTTTAAGGAGGCGGACGCAGATATTTTCTGCCTGCAGGAGACGAAGCTGCAGGCCGGACAGATCGACCTGGATTTGCGTCCATACCAGTATTGGAATTACGCTGTAAAGAAAGGATATTCCGGCACAGCCATATTTGCGAAGAAGGAACCGCTTTCTGTCGCGTATGGCCTGGGTATTGAGGAGCATGACCAGGAAGGGCGTGTGATCACTCTGGAGTATGAGAATTTTTACCTGGTGACTGTTTATACGCCGAATTCAAAAGACGGGCTGGCGCGTCTGCCATACCGGATGCAGTGGGAGGACGCTTTTCTGGCTTATCTGAAGCACCTGGAAGAGAAGAAGCCGGTTATATTCTGCGGAGATCTCAATGTCGCTCATCGGGAGATTGACCTGAAGAATCCGAAGACAAATCATAAAAATGCGGGTTTTACGGACGAGGAGCGCGGAAAATTTACTCATTTGCTGGAAAGCGGGTTTATTGATACGTTTCGCTACTTTTATCCGGATCAGGAGGGGATTTACAGCTGGTGGTCCTATCGGTTCCGCGCCAGGGAGAAGAACGCAGGGTGGCGTATTGACTATTTCTGTGTGTCGAACTGTCTGAAGGATCATCTTCTGGACGCGAAAATTCATACAGAGGTGTTTGGGTCGGATCACTGCCCGGTAGAATTGACGGTGGATCTGTGATTTACCGGAGATACAGCAGTGCGTCTTGATGAACAAATATAAGAACGGAGGACGGTATGGGGGATTACGGATTTAAAATTTTGCAGGATGAGAACAGAACCCCAGGAACGAGGGTTTGCAGGGATGGAGTGCATTTTGGGTTTTATGCTTCAACGGACGCGTGCCCGGCGCTTCTGCTTTACAAAAAAGGCAGCGAGGAGGTTGCTGCCACGATTGCGTTTCCGGAGCCGTCCTCGCCGGGGAATTTTTTCTCCATGAAAGTAAAAATTCCTGCGGACGAGTATGAGTATAATTTTCTGGACGGAGATGAGGTAGTCACAGACCCATACGCCAGAAGACTGGCGGGTCGAGAAGTATATGGACAGGTGCCGTCCTTTTCTCCGCATGGGCTGCGTGGGGCGTTTGCAACGGGAAAATATTCATGGGGCCGGGATCAGCTTCCGGAGCTTTCGTTTCAAGAGACGGTGATGTACCACTTGCATGTCCGTGGCTTTACGATGCATAAAAATTCCGGCGTTCGGGGAAAGGGTACATTTAGCGGTCTGCGGTCAAAAATTCCTTATTTAAAATCGCTTGGTGTGAATCAGTTGAAGCTGATGCCTGTTTATGATTTCTCAGAGCTTGAGATCCCGGAGTATCTTTTTTCGCATCATCTGTCTGGGGCAGACAAGAGTGAAAACCGCCGGGAAGCTGGAGAACGGTATCCGGAAGAAACGCATACAGCGCAGGCAGATGCGGCGGCGCACGCGTTTGATCCTCCATATATGCCAGAAAAGGAATTTCGAAAGAATTACTGGGGATATGGCTCCGGGTATTATTTTGCGCCCAAGGCTTCTTATGCAGCCTCAGAACGGGCAGATGTTGAGTTTAAGGATCTGGTGAAGGCACTTCATGCGAACGGGATGGAAATCATTCTTGAATTTTCTTTTACTATGGACACAGATATCAGAATGATCTGTGATTGCCTGAGCTATTGGGCAGAAGAGTACCATGTAGATGGATTTTCAATTGTGGGACGCGATGATCTGTCAGCGGAGCTTGCGAAGCTGCCGTTGTTTGTGAGCCGAAAGCTGATCTGCAGCTGGTTCCCGGACAGTATTGTAAAGGAAAATATAAGAGAATCCGGCCGGGAGAATAAGGAGCATCAGACGACGCAAAAGCATCGGACTGCGCAGTCGAATGATGGTTTTATGAATGACGCGCGCCGCCTGCTCAAGGGGGATGCCGGCATGATTGATGCTTTTCGCAGCCGAACCCGTCAGAACCCAATGGGTTGTGCGCAGATCAATTATATGACCAACCATGACGGATTTACGATGCTGGATCTGGTTTCTTATAACATGAAATACAATGAGGAGAATGGTGAGATGGGGCGTGACGGCTCCGACTCTAATTTTAGCTGGAACTGCGGAGAAGAAGGACCGTGTGCGAAACGGAAGATTACGCAGCTGCGGCTGCAGCAGCGCAAAAATGCGTATGCCATGATGCTTCTCTCCCAGGGGACACCCATGCTGTTGGCTGGAGATGAGTTTGGCAACACACAGCATGGGAACAACAATCCATGGTGCCAGGACAATGAACGCACCTGGCTCGACTGGAGCCGCTCGAAAACAAACCGCGAACTGACAGAGTACGTCAGGGAACTGCTTGCGTTCCGAAAAAAGCACCCGATGCTGCATCAGAAATCCGAACCACAGTGCTCAGATTACCGGTCGACGGGCTACCCGGATCTTTCTTATCACGGGGAGCGAGCCTGGTATGGGGATCTTCGGCATTCCAGCCTGCATATGGGCTGTATGTATTCCGGATTCTATGCGGGTGAGCAGAGCTTCCTTTATATCGCCTGGAATTTTCATTGGGAAGAGCAGCAATTTGCTCTTCCGCTTTTGCCGGATAAATATGCATGGTACCGCGTACTGGATACAAGCCTTCCGAACAGTTTTCCCCGGGCGGATGAGCCGGAGCTGATGGAGGATGTCCGCAGTTTTTCGGCGCCGCCGCGAACCGTGGTTGTTCTGGAGGGAAGAGAAGAGGAAAAGAGCCCGGAAATGAGAGGCATCAGATGAAACATAATTATTCTGCAAATCGGATTACATGGAGAAAGGTCAAAGGCCATCTGAAAACAATCACGGAGCACAAGCTCCTGGTGATGCGGCATTGTTTTCGGATTGGCCTGTACTGGCAGGGGCTGACGCATGACCTGTCAAAATATACGCCGACGGAGCTGTTCGAGGGCTTCCGTTATTATGAGGACGGAAAGAGCAGCCCGAATAATGGCGAGCGCCGCGATAAGGGTTATTCAGATGCCTGGATGCATCATAAGGGGCGCAACCGTCATCATTATGAGTACTGGCAGGATTATCGCCTGCAGGAAGATCAGGATAAAAAACTGGGTGTGCCGTACCCGCTGCAGGCGGTGCAGATGCCGCGCAAATATGTCGCGGAGATGCTGATGGATCGCATTTCGGCATCTAAGAATTATAATAAAGAGAACTACACGCAGCATGATTCGCTCGCTTATTTTGAGAAAGGAAGAGGGCGTGCGCTGATGCATCCGCAGACAGAAAAAGAGCTGCGCGGGATGCTGCGCATCCTCGATGAACGCGGCGAGGAGGAACTGATGCGGTTCGTGCGGGATTATTATCTGAAAGGGTATCCGATCTGAGGAACCCTTTCATTTTTTCCTCTTTTTTTCCACATAAGTTCGAAGGGCAGATGCTGTCGTTTTGATGCTGCTTGCGTGTTCTTTTAGTGATTTTCGGTTGGCAATGCTCTTTTTCTTTCCGCTATCTTCTTTCAGGTAGATCAGTTCGCCATTTTCATCGATTTTATCAAGCTGGACGTAATCCATGGAATCCGTGGGCAGACCCTGACGCGCGAGTTCCTCTTCTACGATTCTTTTGATGATATAGTAGAGTGTTGCGAAGATCGGGACACCGACGATCATGCCGACGACGCCGAGCAGTTTACTGAACAGAAGGATGGACACGATCACCCAGAATGCGGATACGCCAGTGGAATCTCCGAGAATGCGCGGTCCGATGATATTGCCGTCAATCTGCTGCAGGATCAGGATATAGATGGCGAAAACAAGCGCCTCCAGCGGGTGGGTAAAAAGCAGCAGAACCCCGCAGGGAATGGCTCCAATAAAAGGTCCGAATACCGGAATGACATTGGTTATGCCGATCACAACGCTGATCAGCAGCGCATAATGAATTTTCAGGATGGAAAGGCAGGGGAAGCAGATCAGGCCCACAATCACGGAGTCAATAATTTTTCCGGTGATAAATCCGCTGAAGATGAGATTTGCCTGCCGAAAAATGTCGAGAATCCAGGTGGCTGCTCCCTTGTGGTGGCAGACGGCATAGAGCAGCTTCTTGCTCTGCCCGATGAAACGCTCTTTGGACATCTGTGCGTAGACCAGCACAATCAATGCGACAAAAAGATTTACAATGCCGGTGACCAGTCCCAAAAAGCTCTGTGTGATGGTATTAATGGCAGCGTACAGGTTTGTGTTGAACCAGTCTGTGGCGGCGGAAATCATATTGATGATGATATTGTATACATCCGGGTTCCACTCGTTTACACGGTTCAGGTAGCTGTTTATGGTATCCTGCACGCCGGGCAGATCACTGAGAAGACTGTTGATGGTCTCGCCAAGCCGCGGTACCAGGCGGCTGATGATGAGGAACAGCAAAAACCCAATCAAAATCAGAACCGCCAGAAGAGTCAGGACACGGGCTGCGGTCTTGTTCACATTGTGTTCCCGCAGCTTGCGCTCACCGAACTGGATTAGCGGATCCAGAACATAGGCCAGTCCCAGTCCCAGCCAGATAGATGCCATGGACTTGAGGACGGAGTTGAACCATCTCATAATAGAGGAGCCGTTTAGCAGCAGGAAATAAAATGCAATCACTGCCGCCAGTGTCAGAAAAATGGTGCTGCACCAGATCAATGCTTTCTTCCAGGTTGATTTCATTTGACTTGTTTCCCCCCATCCATCAAGTCAGCAATAGTGATTGTGTAGAAAAAATCGTGTACGAGACTGTCAAAACGCTGCCACATGTGAAGCGTAGAGCAGATCTCAGAGCGCTCACATGGATCTGCGTCTTCCGTAAGGCAGGCGACCGGCGCGAGGGTACCTTCTGTGAGAGATAAGATCTCACCGATCGGGTAGTCTTTCGGCTCACGGGTCAGTCGATAGCCGCCGCCTTTTCCGCGCAGCCCTTTCAAAAGCTTCTCCTTAACAAGAACCTTTAAAATGATTTCGAGATATTTTTCCGAAATTTCCTGCCTGGCGGCAATGTCTTTTAAGGGGATATATTCCTCTCCCTGCTGGTGTTCTGCCAGATCTACGATCACACGCAGCGCATATCTTCCTTTTGTCGATATCATCTCCGAATTATCCTCCGGGTAAATTAACTAATTTTAGCTGCATTATACCGCAAACGTTATTTGATTTCAATTGGATTTCTGTCTTTTCCTTTTCAAGCTGTTGACATGGAAGGTTTCGATTGCTACAATTTGCGTAATCGTTTCGAGCAGTATGAAAAAGAAAAGGAGCCTGTGAGATGGAAAAAGAACTGGAATTAAAGTATATGGAATTGAAACGGCTTCTGAGGGAGCGGGAAGGTGTTGCAGTCGCTTTTTCAGGCGGAGTGGATTCTACGTTTCTGCTGAAAACAGCGCATGATGTTCTGGGGGATCGGGCGGTTGCGGTTACGGTGAAATCCAGCTCATTCCCGGAGCGGGAATTCCTGGAAGCGTCTGCGTTTTGTGAAAATCAGGGGATCCGACAGGTGATCTGTGAATGTAATGAGCTGGAGATCCCCGGGTTTCAGGAAAATCCGAAGAACCGCTGTTATCTTTGCAAGCGCGAGCTGTTTGGACAGATCCTCCGCATTGCGGAAAAAAATGGCATCCCTGCGGTGGCGGAAGGGTCGAATACGGATGATCTCGGGGATTATCGGCCGGGACTTCAGGCAATCCGGGAGCTTGGAATCCAAAGTCCGCTGCGGGAAGCGGATTTAAGCAAAGCAGATATCCGCGCATTGTCGAAAGAACTTGGCCTGCCGACCTGGGATAAACCTTCCTTTGCCTGTCTTGCCAGCCGGTTCCCATATGGTGAGAGGATTACGGAGGAAAAACTCTCCATGGTGGAACAGGCGGAGCAGTTCCTGATCGAACAGGGATTTCGCCAGGTGCGCGTACGAATCCATGGAGCGGGAGGCGGCACGGATTCCCTGTCAGGACGCGGACACTGGATCGCACGGATTGAGATTCTGCCGCAGGATTTTGGACGAATGATGAATGAAACATTGCGGGGGGAGATCTATGCGAGGCTGCAGTCGCTTGGGTTTTCGTTTGTGGCTCTTGATCTGAAGGGCTACCAGACTGGAAGTATGAATCTTTTACTTTCTTGACTTTGCATGTGCGAGATGGTAGAATGGCGAAAGGAAAAGAGGAGGACAAGGCTATGATTGACAACAAAAAGGTATTGTTTAGCGGTATGCAGGCAACCGGGAATCTTACACTGGGAAATTATCTCGGAGCATTGAAAAACTGGGTGACTCTGAGTGATGAGTATGAGTGTTTTTATTCTGTCGTAGACATGCATTCGATTACGATCCGCCAGGATCCGGCGACCCTACGCAAGCGTGCGCGGTCACTTCTGATTTTATATATCGCGGCAGGACTTGATCCGGAGAAGAACTGCATTTACTATCAGTCCCACGTGTCGGGGCACGCGGAGCTGGCATGGATCCTGAATTGTTTTACCTATATGGGCGAGCTGAACCGCATGACACAGTTCAAGGATAAGGCGGCGAAGCATGCGGACAATATCAATGCCGGACTTTTTACCTATCCGGTTCTGATGGCGGCGGATATCCTCCTTTATCAGGCGGACGTAGTGCCGGTGGGGATTGACCAGATGCAGCATCTCGAACTTACCCGGGACATCGCCCAGCGCTTTAACAGTATCTACGGAGATGTGTTCACGATTCCGGAAGCTTACATCGGCAAGGTTGGCGCGAAGATCATGAGCCTGCAGGATCCTTCGAAAAAGATGAGCAAATCGGATGAGAATCCAAACGGCAGCATTTACCTGATGGATGACGCGGATACGATTCGGCGCAAATGCAAGCGTGCAGTGACAGACTCTCTTGGTGAATTCCGCTACAGCGACGAGCAGCCAGGTCTGCATAACCTGATTGATATTTACTGTGCCTGCACCGGCCTGGCGCCGGAGGAGGTAGTGAAAGAGTTCTCCGGCAGCGGCTATGGCCAATTCAAAGAAGCGGTCGGTGAAGCCGTTGTGAGTGTGCTCGAGCCGCTGCAGAAACGCGTGGCGGAGCTGGAAAAGGACAAGTCTTATATTGACAGCGTGATTAAGAATAACGCAGAGAAAGCGTCCTACTATTCACAGAAGACCCTGCGCAAGGTACAGAAAAAAGTGGGTTTTCCGGAAAAAATCCGCTGAAACACCCTGACAAAAATTGAGTAGCAGGCGGCTTTTTGCCGCCTGTTCGCCTGCGCGGGCGGCGTCCGGCGATAAGCGGAAAATTCCTCTCGCAGCTCTTTAAAATGTGCAGGGGCGTATAAGGCAGCTTTCCAGCAAGTTTCGCATATCCTCCGGCAGTTCGCTTACGAATGAAAGCGTTTTGCCTGAGATGGGGTGTGCGAAAGTGATCTGGTGAGAATGCAGCATCTGCCTCGGCGCACGCTCACAGACGGAATCCGGATTATACAGAAAGTCTCCGGGCAGCGGATGACCGATGGATTTCATATGCACACGAATCTGGTGAGTGCGTCCGGTCTCCAGCCGGATGGAGGCAAGCGAGAGAATGTCTGGAAGGCTGCAAGAATCTGCGGCAGACTGCGTCCGGCAGACGGCCAGCCGTTGATAATGTGTCACTGCGCGTTCTCCATTTTCTAAATCGACACAGCGCATCAGCAAAGACTCTCCCTGTCTGGCGATCGGCGCGTCAATGGTGCCGCAGACGGGGAGTTCTCCTTCCACAATCGCCAGATATTCCCGGTGAATCTGCCGATGGGCGGAATGTTCTGAAAGAATCGCACTGCTTAAACGGTTTTTCGCGAGAAGCACCAGCCCTGTCGTATCGCGGTCGAGGCGGGTCACGCAGCGGAAGACGAAGGGGATTCCTTTCGAGGAATAGTAATACATCACAGCGTTTGCAAGGGTATTTTCATAATTTCCCGCGGATGGGTGGACAGGCATATCGCCGGGCTTGTCGACGACCAGCACATCCTCGTCCTCATAGACAATGGAGAGCGGGAGAGGAACCGGCAGAATCTGTTCCGACCCAACCGTTTCTTCTACGCGGATGGTAATCTTATCACCGGGATTCACCGGCTGATTGCCATACGCCCAGACTCCGTTAAGCAAAATTCCGTGGTCTGTGCGCTTCAGAAGTGTGAGAACATGATGGGAGCAGCCCTTTGCACGCAGAAAACGCTCTACAGTGAGTACCGTCCTGCTGCGGTTCGGTGATACAGGGGCGTTTTCTTCCGGGACTGTCCATGTAACAATTCTAATGCCAGAATAATTTTCCATCAATGGTGACATACCTTTTCTTTCTGGTTCAATCAAAGAAATTTGAAAACCCTGGATGATCGTTTGTTTATTTTAACGCAAAAGATCAGATCCCGCAATAGGGAGAGAAATGTTTGATTTTCTCTTTTTTTACAATAAAATACACAATGAAGGCTTGTTTACAAAAATAAATGTGATAAAATGGAGATACCGAATAAATTAAAGGAGAGCAAAACTATGGCTGAGGAAATGCAAATGAAAATTCAGGAAATGGGTGTAGTACCGGTAGTGGTGCTTGAGAATGCGGCGGACGCCGAGCCACTGGCAAAAGCACTCTGTGAAGGCGGGCTTCCATGCGCGGAGGTAACATTCCGCACCGCGGCAGCGGAGGAGAGCATCCGTATTATGGCGCAGGCTTATCCGGATATGCTGATTGGAGCAGGGACTGTACTGACAAAGGATCAGGTAGACCGTGCGGTGGCTGCGGGAGCGAAGTTTATCGTGAGTCCGGGCTTTGATCCGGAGATCGTAGATTACTGCCTTGATAAAGGAATCCCGGTATTCCCGGGCTGTGTGACGCCTTCAGAAGTGGCACAGGCTGTGAAACGCGGTCTGAAGGTTGTGAAGTTCTTCCCGGCAGAGCAGTTTGGCGGTGTGAATACGATTAAGGCATTGTCCGCACCGTATGTGGGTCTGAAGTTCATGCCGACCGGCGGTGTCAATGCGGGCAATCTCAAGAATTATCTCACCTGCCCGGCGATCATCGCCTGCGGCGGCAGCTGGATGGTAAAGGGCGCTTTGATCAAAGAAGGGAAATTTGATGAGATTCGCGCGATGACCGCAGAAGCAGCTGCGCTGGTAAAGGAGATTCGTGGCTGATCACACATGTGAAACGTTCGAATACCACACGGGGCGTTATACGGAGGTGGGAGAGCGGATACCCGGCATGAAGACAAGAAGGAGGGACTACCAGCATGGCTGAACAGGAAAAATATGTGGCATACGTTGGCACCTACACACATGGAAGCAGCATCGGCATTCACATCTATGATCTGGACGTGGAAGCCGGGCATATGACAGAACGGGAAGTGATCCCGGTCAACAATGCGTCGCATATGACGAAATCTTACAATGGAAAGTACCTGTATTCCATCGCAGATGAAGGCGTGGAGGTACTCAAGATCCTGCCGGACGGCGGGCTTTCTCCAATCAATGAGGTTGGCATCGACGGCATGCGCGGCTGTTATCTCTCCGCGGATCAGACTGGGCGATTCCTCTTTGTGGGCGGCTATCACGACGGAAAGGTTACGGTCGTGCATACGCATAAGACTGGCCGCCTGGGTTCTGTGATGGATGGGGTGTTCCACAAAGGTCTGGGGCTTGGCAGCGTCGCGGGGCGGAATTTCCTCCCGCATGTGAGTTGCGTGATCCCGACGCCGGATGACAAGTATCTTTGCGCAGTGGACAACGGCATCGATCAGGTCAAGATTTATCAGGTCAATGAGAAGACCGGAAAGCTGAAGCTTTTTGATATTCTGCGCTGTAAGCTTGATTCAGGTCCCCGTCTGCTGACCTTCAGCAAAGATGGAAGATTCGCGTACATCAACTGCGACATGACGAATGAGATCTGTGTCTACCGCTATGACGGCTCCGGAAAATCTCCGGAATTTGAGCTGGTGCAGACGGTGAACACCCTCCGTGATCCATCGACAATCGGCAGTGCCTGCTGCGGGATGAAGATGTCCCCGAGCGGAAAGTATCTGTATGCATCCAACGCTGGAGAGAATACGGTGGCGGTTTTTGCCATTGATCCGGAGAGCGGGATGCTGACCAGGCTGTGCTGCCTGCCGATCAGCGGGGAATACCCGAAAGATCTCGATGTGTTCCCAGGCGAGAAAACGCTTGTTGTACTGAACCACGAGACAAACGATATTCGCTTCTTCACAATCGATTATGAGAAAGGGCTGCTCATCATGAAAGGGCGACCGCTGCAGATTGATACGCCGAACTGTATCTTGATTTCTAAGGTGGAGTAAATATGCAATAACAGGTTTTACAAAGCCTGCCAAAAACAAATATTTATCAGCAAAAACTCCGCATATCTGACTATGACGCCGATATGCGGAGTTTTTTTTGATGCGCAGGGGCGCGAAAGGAATTTTATTCACCCCAGATTTTTTTTACATAACGCATCTGCGAGGTCATCGACAGCAGCAGATGATCGGCAAGCGTGACTGCGGTCATTGCCTCGACAACCGGTACGGCTCTCGCCACGACGATAGGGTCATGTCTGCCGTGGATGGTCTCCACATGGCACTGCCCGTCTTTGCCCAGCATACTTTGCGGCTGCGCGATGGAAGGGGTTGGCTTGAAGGAAGCCCGCAGAAAAAGCGGTGAACCGTCGCTGATCCCGCCAAGGATTCCCCCGCTGTGGTTCGTGGTTTTATGAGGGACGCCGTCATCACCGCAGAGATAAGGGTCATTGTTTTCGGAACCCTTTGCCATCCGCACAGCGGTGCCATCGCCGATTTCTACCGCTTTTACCGCACCGATGGACATCAGTGCCTGTGCAAGGGTAGCGTCGAGTTTTTCAAAGCAGGGTTCCCCAAGTCCGGCAGGAAGGTGTTCTACGATACATTCGACCGCGCCGCCGCTCGAATCCTGTGAACGGATGCATTCCTCCAGCCAGGCAAGCGCCCGTTCCGTAGCCTGCGGATCCGGCATACGTACCGGACTTTCCTCTGCGTACGCAAAATCCATGGATGTCCGGTCAATCTCTACCGGTCCGATTGCGCTCACATAAGCCTTTACCGTAATGCCAAGCTCTGCGAGCAGCTTTTGTGCCACAGCACCGGCCGCTACGCGTCCGATCGTCTCCCGGCCGGAAGAACGTCCGCCGCCGCGGTAATCACGGATGCCGTATTTCTGATCATAAGTGTAGTCTGCGTGTCCGGGACGATAAAGCTCCGCAATCGTCCCATAATCCCGCGACCGCTGATCCTGATTGCGCACCAGCAGAGAGATCGGCGTCCCTGTGGTCTGTCCGTCAAAGATACCGGAGAGAATCTCCACCTGATCCGTCTCTGCGCGCGCCGTTGTATAGCGATTCTGACCGGGACGCCTCCGGTCAAGCTGTTTCTGAATGTCCTCCTCTGAGAGGTCGATTCCGGCGGGACAGCCGTCGATCACGACGCCGATTCCCTTTCCGTGAGATTCCCCCCAGGTGCTGATTTTGAAAATAGTGCCATATACTGAACCTGCCATCATGTCTTCCTTTTCTGTCAAGTATTGTGTTTCCTGAATCAATATCCAGTATAGTAAAGATCAGGAAAGTTGGCAAGAGGAAAACAAATATTTTGGGTAAAATCCCTGCACACGCGGCAGGAGCGAGGCGGGGGTGAACAAGAATGAACAGGTAACCATTCGTGAACTTCTCTTTCGGATTACGCATAGGATAGATAGTAAAAAGAGGAAATCAGGGAGGCATACAATGCAGACAGCCTGTACGAAATATGGCATCATCCATACGGTAGATAAGGGGGATACTCTGTATCTTCTCGGCAAAAAATACAACGTGAAGGTATCTTCTATCATATATGCCAATCCGTGTGTGTCTATTTATAATCTGCAGCCGGGCGATCAGATATGCATACCGAGAGTTTGTATTTCTTAAAAAAACGAAAAATTTTGTGACAAACCGTTTTGCCGGATTGACAAAAAGAAGCCGTAATTCTATAATGCACACAGGAAAATTGTTTCGGGGCAAAGCCGTTTGAAAGCGAGTGCTGCGCCGGAACACTTATGAGGTATATGATGACGTAAAAACGTCTCATAAGTATAAGAAAGAGGATGGATGATGAACTTTTTAAACAAGATGGAACGAAAATTTGGAAAATACGCCATTCCAAATCTTCCTGCAATTTTGATTGCTCTGTATGTGGCCGGATATGTGATTGAGCTTATGAATTCGAATGTGATCTGGTATCTGTATCTGTCGCCGACGATGATTCTGAGAGGACAGATCTGGAGGCTGATCACCTGGGTTATCATACCGCCGTACAGTCTGGATGTGTTTGTCATCATCACGCTGTATTTTTACTTTTCTATCGGAAAGACACTGGAGCGGACATGGGGCGTTTTCCGCTTTAATGTTTATATTTTTTCCGGTATGATCTTTACCGTTATTGGCGCCTTTTTGTTATACTTTATTGCGCACATAGATGGGGCGTATTACTTCAGCACGTATTATGTATGTATGTCCATGTTCCTCGCTTTTGCAGTGACTTACCCGGATATGCAGGTTCTGCTGATGTTTATCATTCCGATTAAGATGAAGTGGCTGGGAATTCTCTATGGCGTGCTGCTGCTGGCTTCTTTTGTGCAGGGTAATATTGCTACGCGTGTTGCGATAGTAAGCTCTTTGCTGAATTTTGTGATTTACTTTGCGATGACCAGAAATCTGCAGCGTTACACTCCGCATGAAATCCATCGGCGGCAGGATTTTAACCGCAAGGTGAAAAAGGTGCAGCCTGGCAAAGGGAATACCCGGCATCGGTGCGCAGTCTGCGGTCGCACGGAAAAAGACGGGGATCATCTGGAATTCCGCTATTGTTCGAAGTGCGAGGGCAATTATGAATACTGCCAGGATCACCTCTTTACGCATCAGCATAAGAGAAAAAGTCAATAGGAAGAAAAATGAGTAGTAAGAAAAAAACACAAAAAACACAGGACAGAAAAAAAACGGAAAACAATAGAAAAACAGAAGCTGATAAAAGTATAGACAGCAATAAAAATGTTAAGAAAAATTCTGCGAAAAACGGAGCTGATTTAAACGCCAAAAAGGAAAGCACATCGGCGAAAAATGCGGCGGAAAAGCAGCCCTGGTGGAAATCTTTATTCGATATCCGACCAAAACGGATCGTGACAGCCGTGTTTTCTGCGGCTGTGATCCTGGTGGCAATGGCACTGGCGATCAGTGAAGCCGGAGTGAACACATCTTACGTTGTGTGTTCGGCTGCGCTGGCGGTTCTGGCCGCTGTGTTTGTCCTGATGGATATCAGCTATGGGCGGATTATCAGTGCGGTAATCGGGCTTGTGACGCCGGTTGTGACGCTGGTGGCGCTGGAAAATTACACCCATGTGATCTCAGACCTCTCGCTAATGATCATCATACTGAACCTGTTGTTTTTTTATGCGCTGTACGGCATGATGACCTTTCTGCTGGGCAGTGTGAAGCGAGGCTTTCTGGTAGCTACGTTGATTCCGATGATTTTTGGCCTGGCCAATTATTTCGTTGTGAGCTTTCGCGGGTCGCCGATCGTTCCGTGGGATTTCTTTTCTATCGGGACAGCCGCTTCGGTTGCTGACAATTATACGTTTACCCTGAGCTGGAAGGGCTGTTTTTCTGTGATCACCTTTGTGTGGATCATTCTGATCTCTTCAAAATCACGGGTGCAGTTTCGAAGAAAGGCTGTGCGTATTCCGCTGGCTGCTGCATTTGTGGCGGCTATGGTTCTATACATATCCGGCATTCAGAACAGTGCGTTCCAAAGCTTTTTCGGAATGGATACGACACTGTTTACGATCAATGTCTTTTACCGCAATAACGGGATTGCCGCCGCATTTCTGGGAAATCTGCGTTTCCTGAATGTGGAGGAGCCGGATGGGTATTCTGTGAGCGCGGTTACGGAGATTGCGAAGCAATACGCGGGCGACTCAGATGATGCGGAAGAAGATGAGGAGGAAGCTGCGGACAAGGACAGTGAGGATACCGCGGCGGCAGATGCGGGCGATTCTGAGGTCACACAGTATCCGAATATCATCGTTATTATGGATGAAGCTTTTTCTGACCTTTCTGTGTGGGGGGATTTCGCGACCAGCGAAGAAGTGATGCCATTTTTCAAGTCTCTGCAGGAGGAAGCGATTGGCGGCGAGGTCTATGTGTCGGTGAAGGGCGGTAATACCGCGAATACGGAGTATGAGTTTCTGACCGGAGATACCATGGGTTTCCTTCCGACGGGGAGTGTACCTTACCAGCAGTACATCAAAAGCGATATGCCGTCCCTGGCTTCTTATCTGGGCGGTCTGGGCTACGACACGCTTGCCATCCATCCGTACAACGCGTCCGGGTGGGATCGGGACGATGTTTACGATTACTTTGGTTTTGATGACTTTCTGGATAAGACGGATTTTGATAATCCGACCTATGTCCGCAATTATATCAGTGACAGTTCGGCGTTTGATAAGATTATCGAGCAGTACGAGGAAAAAGAGGAAGAGGATCGCCTTTTCGTCTTCGAAGTGACGATGCAGAACCACAGCGGCTATAGTTCGGATTCACCGGGATTTGATATCTATGTGGAATTGACGGATGTGGAGAATAAGACCACACAGGTCACGGCTACGGAAAAATACCTGACTCTGATGAACATGACGGACAAAGCGCTGCAGGAACTGGTGGAATATTTTGAGGAAGAGGATGAGCCCACCATTATCCTGATGTTTGGCGACCATCAGCCATCGGACTATATTACGAACCAGATTCGACGGATTTGCGGTGTCTCTGAGCCGGAGACGGTGGAAGAGATTCAGCAGGGCTATCGGGTGCCGTTTGTGATCTGGGCGAACTATGATCTGGAATCGGCTTACTATGATGGCATCAGTGTGAACTATCTGAGCGGGATTTTGCTTGAAGCTGCCGGTGTGCCGCTGACCGATTACCAGACTTACTTAAGTGAACTGATGGAGACGCTGCCGGTCATCAATGGCAATGTCTACCGGGATGCGGATGGAAACTTTTATGCCTGGGATACGGACGATACTTATGACGATATCCTGAACGCGTACCAGATGCTGCAGTACAATCATCTGGTGGATACAAAGCACCGACTGAACTGGTTTTTCGGGCTGGGAACGGAGTAACACAACATTTTAATCTATACATATGAGGAGTACACTGTTATGAAAAAAACGTTTGTAACCAAAGAGCAACTGGAGAAAATCACACAGCAGTACCCAACGCCGTTTCATCTTTATGATGAGGCGGGCATTCGGGCGAATGTCAAAGAGCTTTACGACGCTTTTTCCTGGAATAAGGGCTATAAGGAGTTTTTTGCGGTCAAAGCGACTCCGAACCCATATCTGATTAATATTTTACATGAGTACGGCTGCGGCACAGACTGCTCTTCCATGACTGAGCTGATGCTGTCAGAGGCAATCGGGATCAAAGGTCATGATATTATGTTTTCTTCGAACGATACGCCGACCGAAGAGTTTAAAAAAGCGGCTGATCTGGGCGGTATTATCAATCTGGATGACATTACGCATATTGAGAAAGTGGAGGCAGCTGTGGGCAAGCTCCCGAAGACGATGAGCTGCCGTTACAACCCGGGTGGAATTTTTAAAATCAGCAATGATATCATGGACAATCCTGGCGATGCGAAATATGGTATGACGACGGAGCAGATAGAAGAGGCATTTCGCATCCTGAAAAGCAAGGGTGTGGAAGAGTTTGGCATTCATGCGTTCCTGGCAAGCAATACCGTAACCAACGATTATTATCCGATGCTTGCAAAGGTACTGTTCGAGCTCGCTGTAAAACTGCACGAATCGACCGGCGCGAAGATTAAATTCGTGAACCTTTCCGGCGGCATCGGTATTCCTTACCGTCCGGATCAGGAGAAAAACGATATCTATAAGATTGCGGCAGGCGTAAAGAAAGTGTACGAGGAAGTGCTGATCCCGGCTGGTATGGGAGATGTGGCGCTTTACACGGAGCTTGGCCGCTATATGCTTGGACCTTATGGCGTGCTCGTGACGCGTGCGATTAATGAGAAGCATACGCACAAAGAATACATCGGTGTAGACGCCTGCGCGGCGAACCTTATGCGCCCGGCTATGTACGGCGCGTATCATCATATCACGGTGATGGGGAAAGAGGACGCGCCCTGCGACCATGTGTATGATGTGACGGGTTCTCTTTGTGAAAATAATGATAAATTTGCCATTGACCGTTCACTGCCGAAGATTGATATGGGCGACCTGCTTGTGATCCATGACACCGGTGCGCATGGTTTTTCGATGGGATACAATTACAACGGGCGTCTGCGTTCCGCGGAGGTTCTGCTTCACGAGGACGGCAGCACACAGCTGATCCGGCGTGCCGAGACCCCGAAGGATTATTTTGCGACCTTTGACTTCAGCGATATTCTGAAGGATATGGCCTGGTGAGTATCAGTATTTTATAGAATCGAAAGGCAGCAAGTCAGCTGCCTTTTCTGTCCAATAGGAAAGTTCTCGGAGTTTCCCTATTGGCCAGAAACCCTCCGGGAGGATGTACAGGATAAATGTGAGAAGATATTTGAGAGAAACGGGAGAATTGCACAATGCTGGGACAGGGAAAAACAGAATGGGCATGGGAGACTTTGAACCGAGTCGAGCAGAAAATGGAAAAGGTCAGCGCACGGTCAGCGCATAAGATTCCATATACCACGCTCGACGGAGTGCACGATGACCGGTCGGATGACGCGAACATCGCCTGGTGGACGAACGGATTCTGGGGCGGCATGATGTGGCAGCTTTATGCGCTGACCGGAAAAATGCAATACCGCCAGATCGCAGAAGAGAATGAACAGAAGCTGGACCGTGTCCTGATGAATTACAACGGACTGGATCACGATAACGGGTTCCGCTGGCTGCCGACTGCGGTGGCCGATTACCGCCTGACGAAGAATCCGCAGTCGAAAAACAGAGGATTACTGGCGGCGGGAAATCTTGCCGGGCGCTATAACAGCGCAGGAAAATTCATCCGCGCATGGAATGACTGGGAAGAGAATACCGATGACCACAGAGGCTGGGCGATCATTGACTGTATGATGAATCTTCCTCTGTTGTACTGGGCGTATGAGGAGACAGGCGACCCGCGGTTTCGCCAGATTGCGGTGAACCATGCGAATACCGCAGCGGCTAATTTTATCCGGCCGGACGGTTCCGTAAACCATATCGTGGAGTTTGATTTTGAAAAAGGCGGAATGATAAAAAGCTACGGCGGCCAGGGCTGCGGTGTGGGTTCTTCCTGGACCAGAGGACAGGCCTGGGGGCTGTATGGTTTTACCCTCAGCTATCTGCATACAGGGGAAACTCTGTATCTGGAAAGTGCACGGAAAATCGCGGATTATTTTGTCGCGAACATTCCGGAGAGCGGTCTGATTCCGGTTGATTTTTGCCAGCCTCAGGAAGTGACATGGGAAGATTCGACTGCTGCGGCGATCGCAGCCTGCGGTCTGATTGAGCTGGCCGGGGCAGAAGAGAAAATAGAAAAAGATCGGGAAAATCAAGCGGAAGAGAACAATTACAGAAAACACGGACAGGAGAGTGTGTACCGGAACGCGGCTTTACGGTTGCTGGAAACTCTGGCTCTGATGCGCGTGAACTGGAACGACCAGGAGGACGAGCTTCTTACCAGGTGTACGGCGGCGTACCATGATGCGGAGCATGAATATTCGATTATTTATGGAGATTATTATTTTCTGGAAGCATTAATGAAGCTGACGGGGAAGGAATTATTTATCTGGTAAGCCGTGCATGACGGATTCCGTCATATTTCTGCGGATATTGCCTGGTAAATGGAAAGAGAGTAAGACTGGATGAAGCGATATCATTATACGGAGAAGGATTTTGCAACAAAAGAAGCGGCACAGGCTTCGCTGATGCGTTTGCTTATCCCCCTGAAGGAATTTTACAGTGAGGGCGGTGCGCGGCTTGAAATTGGCGTGACGAGTGCACATTATGAAAATGATACGGTTCCCATGGAGGCTTTCGCGCGCCCGCTCTGGGGGCTGGGGTCTTTCTGGATGGGAGGAGGAGCAGACAGAGATTTCGAAAAAATCTATGCAAACGGTCTTGCATCCGGCTCCAATCCGAAGCATCCGGAGTACTGGCATACCTGCCGGGATTTTGATCAGAAATTCTGTGAGATGGCGGCGATTGCCTACGCGATGCTGCTTGCTCCCAAACAGACCTGGGAGCCGCTCTCTCAGAAAGCGAAGGAAGATCTGACGGAATGGCTCTGGGAGATCAACCGGCATGAATGCTGCGCCTGCAACTGGTACTGGTTCGCAATTCTGACGAATCTGGCGCTGAAGGTGTGTGGGATGCCCTATAGTCAGGAATGTATGGAATCCGGCCTTGCGAAGATGGAAGAATATTACGATGCGGGAGGATGGTACCACGACGGAAATGGCGGGGAAAAAGATTACTATAATCCGTACGTGATGGTTTCTTTTGGCCTGATTTACGCCATGTTCATGGAAAACGAAGAGCCGGAGCGCTGCGCTAGGTTCCGTCAGAGAGCCAAAGACTTTGCGCAGGATTACCGCTACTGGTTCGCGGAGGACGGCGCCTCCATCGCCTATGGGCGCTCGATGACCTATCGATTCGCGCAGGTCGGTTTCTGGGCAATGGCTTTGCTGAGTGGAACCGATGTCCTGCCGCTGCCCCAGATCAAAGGAATCTTGTCGCGCCATCTGACGTGGTGGCTGAATCAGCCCATCTACGACAACGCGGGGATTCTGACCATTGGCTATGCCTATCCGAATCTGCAGATGTCCGAAAGCTACAATGCGCCCGGATCGCCTTACTGGGCACTGATGGCCTTTGCGTTCCTGGGACTTTCGGATGATCATCCTTATTGGAAAGCCGAGTGTGCACCAATGCCGGAGCTGGAAACACAGCATTATCTGAGCCATGCTTCGATGCTGATGCAGAGAAACCACAGCCATGTGGTTGCTCTCGTGCCTGGCCGTCTTCATGCTGACGGGCACAGTCATTCCCTGGAAAAATACAGCAAATTTGCTTACTCCTCCAGATTTGGTTTCAGTATTGCCCGCTCATTCCTGACTCTTTATGAATGCGCTGCGGACAGCACGCTGCTCTTTGAAGTCAACGGGCATTTTTATCCGAAGGATACGATCGAGGAAGGGTATACCATCGATGCGGAAAAGATTTCTTTTCGCTGGTCACCTTTCTCGTCCATCTGGATCGAGACAGAGATTCGCCCGACTGAAAAGGGGCATATCCGTACACATCGAATCACCAGCGAGATTGCGTGTACCGCATACGACGGCGGATTTGCGCTTCGTTCAGATGCCGGTATGCCATCGGGCGGCGGATGTACGGAGACATTGATGAATGTCCGTCAGTACGCTGGAGGAAATACAGCGACGGTAGAAAGCATGGGGGATTACTGTACGGTAACCTCCCTGTCCGGGAATGGAAAGGGACAGATACTCCGCCCGGATCCCAATACCAATCTGATTGCGCCAAAGACAATGATTCCTATGGCAGTATATCAGATCGACGTGGGAACACAGATGATAGTGACAGAAGTAAACTATCTGTAAACCAAAAATACAGGAAATGCAGAAAAACAGCAACAAAAAATTTGCGAATCCGGTGAACTTTATCTTGCATTTGATTTGCGATTATGTTAATATAGTCGAGTGCTGTGGAGCAATCCAGTGCACATTCAGCCGCTGTGGCGGAATTGGCAGACGCACTTGACTCAAAATCAAGCGGGTAATACCGTGCCGGTTCGAGTCCGGCCAGCGGCACACTACAGACTCATTTTTGTGGCGATAAACGTTGCAATAATGGGTCTTTTCATTTCTATAATATCTCTGATTATTGATAATATTTCGCTTGATTTTCTCCGAAAAAAACACCTAATCAAGTACACAAAAAAAGGAGAAAATCATGAAAAAATCAGCATGGCAAAAAAGGACAATCTGACGATCGAAGATGCTGAAAGACAGTGAACTGGTCGGGAAGGTACATTCGTCTGTTTATCATCAATGCCAGAAGCGCGGCTAAGCTGCGCCTGTGGACGTCCGCTTCATTTATAGAAAGTTTACAGAGAAATTTTGAAAATACGTTGACTTTCCCATCTGGTTTGCATATAGTTGCAACAACAGTACCCGACACGCCTCTCAACGATGCGGACCACGTCGGGATCGCATTGGAAAGCATTAAATAATCACATAGATGAGTTTTGAAATGAATGATGATATGAAGCTTTTACAGAAAGTTCAGGATTCTTCAGTCATGGCTGTCTTGTAAAAAGGCTTTTTGTGTGGTATCATAAAGACATCAGAAGAGAGCCATTCCTTCTGATGAACGAGGCAGATATTCTGATTTATCATAGTGGGGTGGTGATTCCGATGGGCGTAAAAGATACGATGACTGCAAAATATATGCAGCGAAATGAAATCTTTGCAGATGCGTTCAATTATTATGTTTACGGTGGCAGGCAGGTCATTGACCCGAACAGCCTTGAGGAACTGGATACACGGGAAATCGGTGTACCCTATGGGAGCGCGGAAGATGTGGAACAGCCAGTTCAGAGAATCCGCGATGTCATAAAGTCTGTTACAGCAATGACGAATAAAAAAGCAGCGTTTTTGGTTCTGGCTGTCGAAAATCAAAGCAATGTGCATTATGCCATGGCTGTGAAGGATATGGTTTATGATGCCCTGCAGTACGCGAAACAGGTCGAAAAGGCAATCGCATCCCATAAAAAGGCGGGAGATTACAAGGGCGCGGACAGTGACGAATATCTTTCCGGGTTTATGAAAGGTGATAAACTGATGCCAGTAGCGACACTCGTAATTTACTTTGGCCCGAAGGCGTGGGAGGGACCGATGTCTATTCACGAGATGTTTGAGTACGATGATGAAGAGATGCTCGCGATTGTCCCGGATTATAAAATCAATCTGATAGTTCCGGAGGCATTAAGCGATGATGATTTTGATAAATTCAATACTTCACTGAAAGAGGTGCTGACTTTTATCAAATATTCCGGAGACGCGGATAAACTGGAAGATGCAGTGAATTCTGATGAAGGATTTCAGCATCTTGGAAGAATGGAAGTAGATGTATTGAACGCTTGCGTAAATGCAAGCTTGACGATGGGCGAAAGCGAGGTGGAATTAAACGTGTGCCAGGCAATTCAGACGCTCAATCAGCGGGCAGAGGAAAAGGGGCGGATTGAAAATCTCATTCAGAACATCAAAAGTTTGATGGAAAGTATGGGGTGGACAGCGGAAGAGACCATGAATAATTTGAGGGTTTCGGAAAGTGATCGCAAGGTGATTGCGCCGAGATTCTAAGCTGGTCTTATCCGAAAAAATCCTGTTGAGTAAATTTAAAGCTCCAGTCAGGGATTGATGTTTCCCTGATTGGAGTTTTTCTTATGTGCGCATATGCACTTTTGAGTGTTCGTGTGATTTTGCCTGTTCCTGGCCGAGGATACTATCTACGTTTGCGCAGACTGTCCGCAACTCTTTCTGATAGTCGCGGAAATAATGCCAGGTGTCGGTTTGTGCCTGCTTCTGGACGGTGAGCCTGTCGCGTTCTTCCTTCAAGGCTTTCATAGTCGGGAACCGGCTGTCAGGGAATTGCGCTTTCAGATATTTGCTCGGCGCTTTCTTCCTTAAGTTAATGACATTGCTTAAATTCAACGTTTTTAGCCGCTGTGGCGGAATTGGCAGACGCACTTGACTCAAAATCAAGCGGGTAACACCGTGCCGGTTCGAGTCCGGCCAGCGGCACACTACAGACCCATTTTTGTGGCGATAAACGTTGCAATAATGGGTCTTTTCATTTCTATAATATCTCTGATTATTGATAATATTTCGCTTGATTTTCTCCGAAAAAATCACCTAATCAAGTACACAAAAAAAAGGAGAAAATCATGAAAAAAATCAGCATGGCAAAAAAGGACAATCTGACGATCGAAGATGCTTTCGCACAGTTCGTAAAGAAGTGTCGCATCAAAAACCTCTCGGACAAAACCATTCTTGATTATGAAACCAAAATGATACGGTTCTACAATTTCATTGAAAAAACGGAACCGGTTTCAAGCATTTCCGAGGAAACTATCGACGATTTTATACTTTCCTTACGCGACGAAGGTGTCAAGGACATCACCATCAATTCGTACCTGCGTAGCATCCGCGCCTTCTTGTACTACTGCATGGAGTGCGACTACATCGCTCCGAGTTTTAAAGTGCGGCTTCCGAAGGCAGAAAAGAAAATCAAGGAAACTTACTCGGATGATGAACTGGAACGGCTCTTGAAAAAGCCTGACACTGATACCTGTTCTTTCAGCGAATATAAGACTTGGACTTTTGAAAATTACCTGATCGGTACAGGCAATCGTATCTCGACGGCTCTGAGTATCCATATCAGTGATATTGATTTTGAAAACGCAACAATCACGATTCGGAAGACGAAAAACCGGAAGCAGCAGATTATCCCGCTCTCACACTCTTTGAGCGAGGTACTGCGTGACTATCTTGTTATTCGTGGCGGGGATCCGGAGGACTTCCTGTTTTGTAATGACTACGGGGCCGAAGCAAGCGAACGGACATATCAGCAGTTAGTTCAGCGGTACAATATCAAGCGTAACGTCAACAAAACGAGTAGTCACCTGTTCCGGCACACGTTTGCGAAAAAATGGATTCTGGCCGGGGGCGACATCTTCCGTTTGCAGAAGATCCTCGGACACAGCGACTTGTCTGTGACAAAGGAATATGTCAATATGTTCGGGCAGGACTTACAGATGGATTTTGAAAAGTTCAATCCTCTTGATACTCTCTCTCAGAAGACAAATAAAAGTGCAATCAGAATGTAACAGCAATCAGACGGGGCGCTTACAGCATCCCGTCTTTTTTTATATAAGGAGGCGCACATGAATAACGATACATTAGATACTTCACTAAAGGCAATCCGCGAGTCGATGAACGCAATCTCACAGCAGATGCAGGAATATGAAGCGATCCGCGTCGCGCAGAATGCAGCAACGCTCGAACTAATGGGCAAACTTAATGACACAGTAAAAGAAATGGAGCAAAACAGCCTGAAGACAGAAGGGCGTCTCAATGCACTCTCTGCCGGAGTGATGGAACTGCTCGGAGATCGGATTGACGATAAATACAATTACTACATGGCTTTGGGTTATATTCCCGCTGACGAAGTGCACACGTTTGATAATCTCTATTTTGCCTACGCCGCTAACGGTGGCAACGGCAAACGCGCAAAGAAATATCAATATGTAATGGACAATCTACAGCATAAGGAGGATAGAGATGAATTACGACAATCTACTATTACGCCGATTGGATGCAATGCTGTCGCGCGAAGGACATGCGGCTAGAAACGTGATAACTGGTGATAAAGACACAATCCTGTTTCGGCGCAGCAATGCGACCGGAAGTCAGGAGCAAGTAACATTGTACTATCACAACGACAATTTTATATCTAAAGGCGATATTGTGTCCTATAACGGCGCAAATTATCTGACAATTAACAAGGCCCACTGGGAGAGTGACGCTCACTTCAAATCTAACGCGATCAAATGTAATCAGGTCTGGTATCTGCCAGAAACAACTATCCCTGTACTCGTGGAGGAACTACAACAGGCACAGCCAACCGTGGGTAGCGTCATAACGACGACAGACGGTTATGTGCAGGTACGCACTACGGATATCGAGTATTTTCACACGGATTTTCCGACAAACATACAGGTAAATATCTGGGGCGGCGCTTACTATCTCGTAAACAAGTATTTTCTGGACGGCGTTTGCTACCTGTATTTTGTGCGTGAAACTGCAAGTATGACTCTTTCGCCGGAACTCACTTGTAATATAAACGACTACTATTCAGCAGGAGATACTATCACCCTACATCCTTATGTGACAATGACCTACTCTGACACAATTATTTATGTGCCGGATGCAACTTTTACGTTCGAATCTAATGATGAGGAAACGGCTGTTTGTGAAGACCACATCATTTATCTCTTACAGGATGGCTCTCCTATTATTACCATTACAGCGACAGGCACTTATGAGACTGGCAGTGTGGGCTACACAGATATCTCACTGTATAAGGAAGTCACGCTCAATGTAGACAGCAGTTCCAATGGACTCAAGATGTCTTTAAATACGACTACTGGAGACACTACTATTAAAATTGGTGGCTCCTATAAGACAATAATTGCAAGTTTTACAGATGCGAATGGCGAAGACGTGACAGAAGCCACAATAGCCGACATGACCACAGAGGATTTTGTCTGGGCATTTACGATTGACGGCGAAGACGCAAGTGACCAGATTACTACTACTACAGTGGACGGCTCGGTAAACTATTACAGAGTCAAGTACGGCAGCGATAAGACATATATTACCAAAACCTTACTGGTAACGTGTATCTGTGGAGATATGACTGCTACGTTAGAGTTTACGATAGCGGCAGTTTAAAAAATGTCGACAAAATTCAAACTTGGGAAATTCAATAAATTAGCGGATTTCCGAAGACGGTTTCCGTTTTTCCCTTAATGAAAGGGAAATAAGGGAGCGACTATAAAAAAGTAGCGAAATCGAAAACTTCGGAAATTCAGTAAATTAGCGGATTTCCGAAGACGACGACCGTTTTCCCCTTAATGAGAGGAAACTAAAAAAATTAAAACTTCGGAAAACCATTAAGCTAGCAGATTTCCGAAGCCAGTTACTGTTTTCCCTTTAATGAAAGGAAATAATCAAAGTAATTCATTAAATGTTACGGTTTGATAAAACTTAGAAAATCAGCAAAAGAGCGGATTTCAGAAGGCGGTTGCCGTTTTCCTCTTAATGAAAGGATAATCAGAGCAATTAAAGAAAATGTCGACAAATCAAAATCTTCAGAAATTCAATAAATTAGTGGATTTCCAGAGACAGTGACCGTTTTTCCCTTAATGAAACGAAAATGTCACGGAAGCCTCGTCGTCGGAAAACCGCTAATTTATTGAATTTCCCGAGTCGGATGCAATTTTGTAAATAATGAAAGGAAAATACAAAAAGCCAGTGACTAAAATGTTAACAAAACCTTGTCGCGGGAAATACAGCAAATTAGCGGATTTCCAGAGCCGGGTGCAGTTTTCCTTCTAATGAAGGGGATATAAAGAGGCACGTTTAAAAATGTGGATAGAGCCTCGTCGCAGGAAACTCAATAACTTCAAGGATTTCCGAGGACGAGTGCAGTTTTACCTCTAGTGAAGAGAATATACAAAAAGTATTCTGCCAAAAATGTTACGAAAGTTTCATCTCCGGAAATCCAATAAATATGCGTGTTTCCGAAGGCGACGACCGTTTTCCCCCTTAATGAAAGGAATATACAAAGTATAGTACATATATATTTTTTTGCGTGTAATGTTACCGCACAAAATTTAGGAAAAGCCTCGTCGCGGGAAAATCAGTAAATTAGCGGATTTCCGAAGAGAGAGACCGTTTTCCTCTTAGTGAAAGGAAATAAAAAAAACAGTCCGGTTTATCCCCGGACTTTTTACATACAAACACATAGCAACTGGGGCGCAATCCCGAACTGATGTTACCAGGGCGGCGCAGCGCAACAGAAAGGAGACATATCATGACAATAGAAGAAATGAATTTAACAGAAGAACAGACTGCGGCTGTCCAAAAACTTATCCAGTCGGAAACCGACAAGGTGAGAACGGACTACAGTAACAAACTCAGGGCGGCAAATGACGAACTGAACAAATACAAACCGCAGGAAAAAAGCGACACAGAAATCGCACTTGAGGAACGCCTGGCGCAACTCGAAGCGCGAGAAGCGGAAATTGCAGCGAAGGAAAAGACGCAGCAGATCTCCGCGAAACTTAAAGACGCAGGTTTACCTGCTGAGTTAAGCCAGTATCTCAGTCTCGGCGACAATATCGACGAGGGGATTAATCAGATTAGCACAGCACTCGGCGGCTTTTTTCTCGCAAACGGCAACAAGCCCGGCAATCATCAGACAAACGCCGGACTCACAAAAGCCGATTTTGCGAAGATGGGTTACGCCGAACGCGCACGGTTATATCAGGAGAATCCGCAACTATATCAGGCACTCAGCAGATAACTATACACCTAAAAAGGAGTGATACATATTATGGCAACAGTTAATACTAATCTTATTGTACCAGAAGTATATGCAGAATTGGTGCGCGAAAAAATCGCGGGCCGCGTTCAGGTCGGTCAGTTTATGAAAACTGTCAGCACGCTTCAGGGTAATGTCGGCGAAACCGTTACATTCCCATATTGGGCCTATATCGGCGACGCTGAGGATTGGACAGTTGGCACCGCAATGGACGCAACCCAGATAAAGCAGACAACTACTACAGCGGCGATTAAAGCAATCGCGGCTCCTGGTGTGGAAGTCTATGACTATGACGATCAGGTGGCAATGGGCAACGCGCTCAATGAAGCAGCGTCTCAGCAGGCAATCTCAATCGCTCGCAAAATTGACACGGATGCAATTGCGGCGGCTTACACCACACCGCTTAAGGTCGCTCTGGCGGATGCAACCGCAGTGACACAGGACGAACTGCTTGCGGCTCTCGGCGTTTACGGGGACGAGCGGGACGCTGCAGATTTTTCCAACGGCGCGATTGTGATGCACAGCACTTTTGCATCGTCTTTGTACGGGATGGATCTGTTTACCAGTCGTGAGCGCACTACAGTAGCATCCGGCAGCGATAACGGCATTACCAAGAACGGAGTCATTGGCTCTTTCCTTGGCATTGACGTTGTGCTGAGTGACCGCCTGTACGATGCAACAACGCAGGAAGCATTCATTCTCTTTGTGAAAAACGACTCTATTGGTTGGATTCCCAAAGAAGCACCTTTTGCTGAGGCTGCGCGTGATGCATCCAAACGTCTGACAACGGTTTATTGCAGTGAGTTCTATGCTCTTTCCCTGCTGCGCGAAGACGGGATCGTGCTGCTTAAGGGCACTTTGCCATCTGCATAAAGCAATTTATGTAATAGCCATTTTCTCCATCCTTAAAAAGTAAATGCTGCCATTCTGAGCAGCGAGAATGCGAATCAAGTAAAGAGAGGGGTTACAGTCATTTCCCCTCTCTTCCTCCTAAAAAAGAAAGAGAGAGAAAAGAAATGTTAGATGGAAGTAAACTAAAGTTTTTGCGATACACGCATAATAAGACTCAGGCAGAAGTCGCGGCTTTTTGTGACGTAAGTATACGAGCAATCAAGATGTTTGAGTCAAACGAGCGTAAACCGTCCGAGGAGGTTTATGCGGCCTATCTTAATTGTATCTATGACGTGGGTAAACCACTAGGCAATAGACCAAATAAGCGCGGCAAAAAGAAAGAATCGGCTGAACAATCAGAACAGCCAGAGGAATAATAAATGAGGATTAAAGGATATATGACGCTAGAGTTGAAATCACCCAAACGACGGGAGAAAGGACGGAGTGAGATAACTTGCCTATAATACAAGTTAAGATCATTCCATCAATTGTTACCAGACTGCGAGAGTTATCTCGCCCGAATGGTAACAATAATGGAACACAGTTATTTAAAGAGACTACCACAATGGTACACGAACAATGAAACAGAATATGATTTAGTTCTATCGGATGATCTTGATGGACTTGTAGCAACAGCCGCTATTAAATCAGCAAACACAGATTGGCACGTCAATTACTTTTATGATTTTGACGGCCTGTACATATGTAAAAAAATACAGAATAAGAAAAATAAATCCGCCACAAGAGTTTGGACGGACATTGCCTATATAGGCAATGAAATGACATTTGACAATCACGTCACACTGGCATCTGCACAAGATTCTTATAATCGGTTATCAATAAATCCCAATATATTTGGAGACAAAACAGTGTCAAACGAAAATTATTATGACAAATACTGCGGTTCGACCGCGCTGATGGTATGGAGTATTTACAATTTACCTTTACCAGAAAGCGAATTAGGGAAGATGCTATTATTAGCAATTGATTCGACTTTTAAAGGATATTATGCTGCGGCTAAGTGGCATGACCTTAACAAGCATTTTATCATTGATGTATTCGGATTCGAAGACCTTTATGCTGTGCAGCAGCGACATACGGAAAAAGAATTTTTGCAATTGGCAGGTCAGTATCAGATTAATCGTAAGATTTATATGAATAACGGAAAAATAAAATCGGAATTAGATATTGCGTTGTTGTCCGAATTACTGGGCATTGATTTATCTTTGCCTTTAGACGATTTTATCAACTTTGCAAAATTTGAATCTACAACGAAAGAATCTTCTTATACCGGAAGATATATAAAAAATATGTCAACAGATAACATACTAACAGCGGCTTTTACAGGAAAAAACAAAATAAAGTATTCGATATTAAAATCAATCAATCCTGTATTTGATAAAAGAAAAAACGGAGTGAGCGTATGAAAGAAAGCAAAGACAACATAATTATTTTTACGAGCAAGACTGCCCGAAAACTGCTGCGTGCAGGTTACACTATAATAGATATCAAGCCGGACAAAACGGATCCTGACAAAAAGCGAAGTGTATTTGTTTTTCGCAACGATGCAGGATTAGTGGAAAAGATATACGATATCCAGTCGGACGAAATGTCTAAATTACTGGATTGATCAAGTATCTAACTAAATAAACGATTCCAAAATTGTCTAGTTAAAAAAGACTATACTATATG
>JAJPWX010000126.1:64350-71902 GCA_021205755.1 Lachnospiraceae bacterium
ATAAGTATAATATTCTTTAACTAGACAAAATTGGAAAGTGGAAAATAATAAGAATTTGAATTAACAGAAAATTAATATTTCTTAATAAAAAGTTAAATCAAATATATACTCATACATTGCATTTTCGAAAGTAAATGGAGAAGAGTATAGTAGCAGATTTTTATCTGCAAAAAGTACACATATTGGAGGAAATCATGATAGAATTTGGAAAAGAATACACGTACAAAGAGATTTGTAACGAACTCAACTGGACAGAGACAAGCGGATGCAGCCGTCAGGCGCAGATAAAAGAGATTGAATCTTCTTTTACTTTTTACCATCCCGAAAATCAAAAAACGCACAAGCCGAAAAAATCGTATATCTTTACAGGACAAATCAAAGAGCCGGTTGCTCCATCGGTAAAGAATAATAAAGGCGGAAACAATACAAAGAACGTGACTACAATGCTCTCCTACATAATGAAATTTCTTCCGGTAACGGGACTAAATCAATGGGAAAGTTATAGTAAATGGTTATGCCACTATCTCTGCCTGTTGGACTTCGATACATATAACGCTCCATATTCTTATAATCAGGAAGTAGAGGATTTTTGTAAGGATAAAGGCATAAGCCGTAAATATGTACTGATAAAGTACGTCGCGTATACCCGTGTAGTGATGAACGAAATGCTAAAAAATACGCTTGATTATGCGCACAGGATAGGCGAGTGTGACTACGAAATAGGATACACTTTTACTTTGGAAAGTGGCAGGAGGGTTTCTACCGCGAAATTGAATGATTTCATAGAGGAAATAGAGACAGGTATCTGCGATGATTTAAACACGGAATTTGAACTTGGTTCCTTTAAAGGCCGCCAGAATAAGCTTCGAATCTTTCAAAAGGCCGAATGGAAGCAGGAATTTGTTGGACGGGTAGTTGACGCGCTAAACGCTGATCCCGCAGCACTGCAAATTTTAGACGATGAAGCCGCAGCAATGCAAACTTTGAACGATGCAGCCGGACCCCGAATCAGGGTTGGCAATAACAATAGAATTACTGGCTACTATGCTGCTATCCAGATCACACGCCTCAGGAGATTGCTAGATGATCACGTCCCAGATGCGCGAGAAATAACGGAAGTTGTCTGCGAGAAAGTTAGAAAGAAGATGTATGACACGCATTTCACGTCGCGAAACGACGGGGCGGTCATTCATCCATTTAATGAATATGACGAACGTGATATTACAATCGTGGAGAATTTGCTATTTCAGTATTCTTACAACAAAACAGTTATTAAACCTCAGTATTTAGACTTGATACCGCATTCGCATCACAAAAAAGTAAGTGAGATGTCTTATCATTGTTATCATCATTCTTATGATTTTAACGATTTTGACCTCGAACGCGTCAGGAGAGAACATGCAGATGCTGTTTTGACAGCAGAAGAAGAAGCACTATTTGCAGTGGATGACGATATAGATTCGGGCACCGGACAGGAAAACGACGAACAGGAAAGCACCGAAAAGAAAGAGTATATATCGGATCAGGATTTTATACGGGAAGTCATAGCAGGAGCGCGTTTTCCGAGAGGTTTTAACAGACTGGCATCATGATATAGAATGATAAAAAATGGTAATGTTACCGCGTTTGCGCTTTATTTTTTAACGGTAACATTACCGACACACAGAAATTAGGAGAATAAAGATATGAATACGAACACAAATACACCAAAGACCAAAAAGGACATGGCGGAAATGTTTCGAATGAGCGAAAAGACAATGCGGAGTATCGAGAGATATGGCGACAACCTAAATTATATACGGTCAGTAATAGGCGATTCTTCGGCGGACGAGTTTGAAAAAGTATTAGAATCCTTTAGTCGAAACAAAAAGCAAGGCATAAGTCGCGACCAGATAACAGCCTTATGTAATATGCCGCAGGAAGACATTATTTCTATTGTCGAACGTATTATCAGGTATCCGCAGAGAGCAAAGCAGATTATCAACAACTCAGTTCCGGGCATAAAAACAAAGGTAACGGTAACATTACCGTCAATAGTCAGCGAATGGTTAGATTATCGCGCTGCCGATGACGGGATATCGAAATCCAAATATATCGAAACGTTGCTATGCTGCTTGTATGAAAACGAGAATGACTAATAAATCAGCAGAGGGTTCCTGTAATTGGAACTCTCTTTTTTATATAAGGAAGTGAGGACACATTATGCCGAAAGAAATGAATAACGAAAGTAAAGCATACCAGACAGTTTGTAAAAGAATGGAGGAAGTTGTCCCGGCTTATATCGCACGATATGTGCAATGGTATTTGACAGATCCGTCTGAGCGGCGCAGTTGGGAGGAATTGTGTGCGACAGACAAGTCAATGCTTGACTCGTTTGGCAATCCGCGCACGGAGGAATATGCGCGGGATAACTGGCTTAAACGCGAAGACACGCAGCGGGCCATTCAAATATATATGAAATACATGAAGACATATAATTCCATGCGCATTTACCAAGCGATGATGGAAAAGGCGCTAAAGGGTGATGTAAACGCTGCTAAGTACATCGAGCAGTTTCATTCAAGCGACTTTTTTGACGAAGGCTCAGATGAGATTGATGCTTTTCTAAACAAAGTCAACATTCCTAAATTGAAGAAAGATCGAGGTGCACAGGGCAAATGATTAGCAGGCAGAACATGAAGAAATTAGAGTGGCTCTGGGACGACGACAATAAGATCGAATGGATTCAAACCTTTATCCGGATAGCGGATAAAAATGGTGATACTGTGCCTTTTATCTTGACAGACGAACAGAGAAGACTCGTTGAAGGTCTGGCTCACCAGAATATTATATCAAAGAGTCGCCAATTGGGTTGTTCGGTTATTTGTGCGGCTCTGTCTCTGCGGCAGTGTATCATATATCCAAACACTAATAGTGTGCTTATTAGCCACTCGCAAACAAGCACAAACGCTGTGTTTGACAAACTTAAGCAGCAATTCTACTCATTACCGGATTGGTTGCGTCCTGATCTTATCCAAAATAATAGACAAGCACTGACATTTGCTAATGGCTCCAGTATCTGCTGTCTGACAGCCGGAACCAAAGACATTGGGCGCGGCAGCACACTAAACGGCGTGGTGCATATGTCAGAGTTCGCTTTTTGGAAGGACCAAGAAAGACAATTGAAAGCAATAATGCAGAGTATATCATCCTCCGCAACAGTAATAATTGAGTCTACCAGTAATGGCTTTAATGCTTATTCCTCGCTGTTTTTACAGGCAAAAGCAGGCGAGAATGCATTCAAGCCGTTCTTTTTCTCGTGGATTGATGGACGTGCATTGTTTGAGGACCAGTATAAAAAGTCGGTCAAATTATACAAAGCACAGCATAATGGGCACATGCTTACACCGGAAGAATACGACGAGGAAGAACAACAACTTGCGCTGGCTGGCATGACACCGGATCAGGCGGTCTGGAGGCGCGATAAGATCAGCATTTCAAGCGCGGACGCGTTTCGCGTGGAGTATCCCTCTACACCGGAAGAATCCTTTATGTCTACAGGCGCATCAGTATTTGATTCCAGGCGCATTACTACGCTACAGGCGGCTATTATTGAGCAACAAATACAGCCGATAAATCCAAAGAATATATCTGCGATTCCGACACTCCTGCGGACGTGTCTTAACAACAAATCGCTCAAAATTTGGCATCTGCCGAAACCCGGCGTGAAGTATTATGGCGGCGTAGACGTTGCTGAGGGATTAGGCAGCAATCACGACTATTCGACTATCTTTGTAATGGACTCTGACGGGCGGCAGGTGGCTGAGTACAGATCCAATAAGATCAAGCCGTACCAGTTTGCGGACATTGTGGACGCTCTGGGCAGATGGTACGGAAAAGCCCTAATGACAGTGGAAAAGGCGTCAGGCGGCCACAGCGTAATCGAGCGTATGCGATATGAAAAGGGTTATATGAATATGACCAAATACAAGACATATGACGAGTTTAAGCGGACTGTCTGGAAAGTCGGCTTCGAGACAAACTTCAAAACAAAATCCATCGCTGTCAACGATGCGCGTGAATGGTTTGACAAGGGGCTTATAGATATAAACAGCACCGATTTGTTAGATGAAATGCGGACTTTCGTTGCAGAGGACGGCGGCTCCTTTAACGCTGTTACTGGCAGTCATGACGATCTCATCTCTGCACTTTGGTTATGCATACAGGGAGCAAAGAGTGGCTTCTGGTATCCGTTTTGATTCTTTGTAAAAAAAATCGATAAATATTCGAGATAAATATTACAAATCGAGACTTAAGGGCTTTACGTGGATACTTCTTCGCATAATTGCCTTTAGATCTCTATTTTTGACTTACACCATTGAAAAATGACTTAAAAATTGAAAGGAGATGTTTTGCATGAACCTTAACGAATATATACAGAAGCAATACAATAATGATCCGATGTGGTTCGAGTTGGAAGTGAATCAGGGCAATCATGCGGCGCGAATCGCAGGAGTCATTGCCAACAGGGACTATTTAGCCGGAAAACATAATGTCTTACTGCGTGAAAACAGCCAGTACAAAGGCAAGCAGTTTGTGACGCGCAAGACAATTCTTAACTACGCAAAAACTGTTATCCGCTTTCACGATACTTACCTTTTAGGAAAGCCAGTACAATTATCCTGTAGTGACGATGAAACAGCGCGGCTTTATACAGAGATCCACAAGTTAGGCCAGTATGACACTACGGATTACGAAATCCTCGACCGGGTGAATAAATTCGGGGATGCATACGAAGTCGTTTATATGGATGGCGGCACGATCCGCAGCAAGGTACTGGATTCCGCCTGCTGCTATCCGGTATATGATGATAATGGTAACTATATATCGTTCGTTGAACACTGGACGGACGTTTATACAGGGATCTCTTATTATAATGTTTATTACCCAGGCTATGTGCAGCATTGGAGCAACGAGGGCGGCGACGAACATTTAACGGGAACTGATTCGAGCGTGGGTCTGCCGATACACTATCATAATTTCAGCGACATGGATTATAATTTTGGCGAGTCGATTTTGACAGATATAAAACCTATAATGGATGACTTAGAGGATATCATGTCTAAACTGGGGGATTCCATTTACGTAAATGTGTTGGGCGCAATTCCGGTCGCAACGGGCCAGTATATCCAGTCAAGTATTCCTGCGGATGCAGTTGGTTACGTGCTAAATCTTGATAATGGCACATTTGAATATGCAAACTGTCAGTTAGATTATCAGACGATAAAACTGTACCTGGACAATTTAAAGCAGATGTTAAATGACATTGCCTGTATTCCGTCTGTATTGGGATCATCCACTAATATCGCGAATGTGTCGTCAATCAGCATGCAGATTCTTATGATGATGGCGAATCTCAATGCAGATGAGACGAAAAAGTGGCTAAACCTCGGCTTTGCGCAGCGTTTCGCGCAGTGGCAGCAAATTCTCGCGCTACAAGGCATAAAATCTGTTGCGTCTGGCGTACAGGTGATTTACAATATCTCTCAGCCGGTAGAAAGAACTGAGATGATTGACAACCTAGCCGCATTACGTGACCTTGGCGCAATATCAACGGAGACAATCATGGAAAAATCTGACATTGTGTCTGACGTGGATGTAGAGAAAGAACGTCTGGCGCATGAGCAGCAAAATGAATAATTTCTAATAATTAGCACGAATTGCACGAAAAATCTGACAATATTAATGTAATGAGACAATTGAGTGAACATATGTGGGGCTAAATGAGGGGTAGAACGTCTAAAATTTCACATTCCAAATTTGTCTAGTTAAAACATACTATACATAATATATATAATATAATCTTTTTTAACTAGACAAAAAAGGAAACACAACTGGCAGTAAAGCAATTCTATGCATTGCGATATCACTGCATACAGTTATTTTTGCAATGAATATCCAATGAAATTCCGGTTTCAATGTCTATCGCCATAAAAGAAAAGTCGGGAAAATCGCTATTTATCAGATTTTGCTCAGTCACATAAAATTTGTGTGGGTAGGTGCTTTTGCGCGACGTGAGGTAGATAGGATGGCGCAGGAGGTTTTCGCTTGACTAGAAGTCAAGTAAACGTTAAAAAGTAAAACTGTACAAAATAATTATGATTACAGCAATAGAATTGTGCAATATTTTTGCTCCACTACATTATGTGATATGAGGCAAAAATGCCGGAAATGCCGATAAATACTACGTTTTCGGGCGTTGACCGCCCCTGTTCCGCGAGTGCCGAAACGCTGCTTCCATTTTTCCCCACAGCAAAAAATATCATCTACCCGGAATATCCTATCATTTTTCTAGGTACACACTTCAAGTGTGTTTTTTCCGCACTTGACCCGTCGGCGCAAGAGCAAAAACCGATTTTTTCGGTTTTACCATTTTGGGAGTAAAATTATTTGACTCTAACTATGAAAAAGTTCGTGGTTTCAGACTGAGGTGCTTTAAAATTATTTGAAACCACCTCGAACCGGAGGGCGCTTCTGCGCTTAGGGTACGAAAATATTTCATACCCTCCGGCACAACCGCGCCTAGATAGGAAATTATTTCCGACCTAAAAGCACAAAATCTTACTGTTTTCTTTTATAAGCAAAAGGATTTTATATAAAACATTATGTGATGTTGCGCCGCATTGCTTTGATCAGATTGCGCAAAGCGTCCACTTCTTCCGGCGTCAGGCCAGAGAGATCTATTTCATTCTTAGTTTCAACTCCTAAAAGATAGTCGGTGCTAACCGTGAATATCTTAGATATGTGTATTAGCACTTCGTAGGATGGCAACCGCAGACCTGTTTCATATGCGCTGATCACAGACTTGGTTAATCCCAATTTCTGCGCCAGTTGTGCTTGTGTCATTTTACTTCTTATTCGCAGTGTTTTTAACCTGTTTCCAAAGTCAACCATCCCATTACCTCCTGCTCGTGTAATTGTACTACAGTATGAGTATTTATCGGGTTGATTATGTCTTTATATAGTTGACAATTACCTTGAAAATGTTATAATCTTAAAAAATACCATTACAAGAAAGGACGGATGCTATGGGCATAAAAACCAACGTAATGGAACAAATCGAAACGGATGACCTTACTTCTGAGCAACTGGAGAGATTTGTCAAATTTATCGCAGAGGATGACATGGATTATTACGAACGCGAGATCATGCATCTGCCGGTGGACGAGCAAAGAGAGTTCTTCAAACTTAACCCAGAGTTCATGAAGGATTATCCAGTGGATCATGATAATGTCAATATTGACCTGCTGCGGGATAAGATGTATAGGGGAATCCTGCGCAGAATCAGGGCCAAGCAAACAGCGTAAAGGAGGATGGAACGATGGCACTTATTAGATGTCCAGAATGCGGAGGACAGGTATCGGATAAAGCGGCTGCGTGTATTCATTGTGGATGCCCCCTTAATATTAGTAGAGAAAAAACTTTTAAAATTATTTTTGTGAATTTTACTACATCATCTCCCAAGCTACAGAGTAGAATTATTGACGGATTTTCAAAATTTATATATATAGAT
>JAJPWX010000080.1 GCA_021205755.1 Lachnospiraceae bacterium
CGCGGAGATGCGAAAAGCGTATCCTCTGGCGCGCCCAAAGATATATGTCAGTATATACGAATGACATGGTGCACGATTCGTTCTGTAGGGAGCCGGATGCAGGAAAGCTGCACGTCCGGTTCTATAGGGGGCGTACCTCGTAAGGGGTACGTCTACCAACCAAGAGCCCTTTTTGTTGCCCCTATCATTTACATAAAATCGCCCGGACCGATTTTCTTTTCACAGGAGCGTGTCGGGAAAAATGGAAAGAAATTACATGCAACGGACAAATCCTTTGTTGAGGTTAAACAACAACTAAGCGTTGCGTAACAGCAATTTTTGGTAAGGTTGCACAAAAAATAGGGGTGAAACACCTACCAAAACGTAGCGCACAGGCAACTATTGGTTTCACTGTCGAGTCTTTTTACATAATCAGATTGATAAACCGGTTGTTTTGGAGAGACAGTAGGATTGGTTTTACGGTTGCGTGGTAGGCTTTCGTTTCGCAGATAACTGGCGAAAACCCATGAAGAAACAGGTAAACCTATGATTGGATTGGTTTCTCTGTCGCGTGGCAGGCGTTAGAAATGCGGGGAAAAACCGGCGTGTATCCATGAAACGGATAAACCAATAGATCGTTTCGAGGATAATTTGAGCTGTCGGTTACGGATAATTTCGTATCGTACAGGAATATTTAGGAGATTCAGAGAAGATGGGGGACACAGGAACGATGACCACAGCAGGATTTCATATAGAAGCGACGGAAGTTCTTAATGGCAGCACTATCATAGGATACAGGGTTACTGTTCCGGAATGCCCTGGTACTGAAGCTTTTTGCGAAAAGCCGGAAGAAATCATCACGACCGGCTGTGCGCTTCAGAAGAGGAACTTGAATGAATAATGAACTGATAAGAGAGCAGGTACTCGATATCCGGGATTCAGCCAGAACAAATATGTTTGACTTGAACACAGTTCAGGTGATTGCATTTGAGAAGAAATTTTATGAGCTGGTCTGCTTCATCGAGGAAAACAAAAGAGAATATGTACATTTAATCCTTACAGGAGAATTTTTCAGTGATTCAGATACGGAGATGAAGAAACAGAACCTTAGTTTTGGCTAAGAGAGAAACCTGTGGGTATTTATTAAAAGGCTCTGCCGGTCCACCAAAATTGGTTTCGCGGGAGAACCTTGTAATAAGTACCCAATGATGCAGGAGCATCAGGAGGGCGCTTAAGCCACGAGTTCGGCAGTGAGAACGGGGTACTTCGGGCAACCTTCGCGAGAAGCCTCGATACAGAAATACTTGTGACCGTTGTATTCAATCAGACAGTTTTCAAAGCTGAAATGATGACGGTCATGATATCGAGAGCTTTCTTTCCGGAGATAGAATCTGTAGGTGTCATTTGGAAATTCGACAACCTGTGCTTCAAAAGGTCTGGTGTCCAGTTTGCTCTTTTTCATACCTGCCATTGTGACGGTGATGGGATGGTACTCAATAGTGGGAAAAGCTTCTTCATACGTCATAGTAAAACCTCCATTAAAATTGCTGTTGAACATCTAAGTTGATGTATGACACTAACTGCGACAAGTATAGCTCATATAAAGGAACAAGTCAATAGAAGTTAGTGAGAAAATACTGCTAAATTGGTGTTTCACAACTATTTTTTCCGAAAGAAAGGGAGTGAATGTTTGCCTACTTTAGGACAGCGCCTGAAAATGCTGCGCAATACTCATAATATGAAGCAGTCTGATCTTGCTGAGGTAATGCATGTTTCAAAATTCACAGTTTCGGCGTGGGAAAGGGATCTGCAGAAGCCGGACTATAACAGGCTAGAATCTCTGAGCAGAATCTTCAATGTGAATCTCTCGTATTTATTGGGTGAAAACGATGACAATAGTCCGCCGGTTCCAGACATAGATGAACAGGCAGTGTGGGCAGACAATGATATTGAAGCATTGCAAAATGCCGCGAAGATGCTCACGCAACTTAGTTTCAGTTCGAGAATGATTATCAGGGCAAGTATCTCACAGGCGTACCAGATTGAGAAAGAAGCTGGAACCCTGAGAAAAGGGTATGACGTAACGATGACCAGGTACGGCACTGATGATGGAACTCCTGCAGACGAGGAGCAATTGGAGCCGGACTGTGGAGAGGCGAAATGAGTAAACCTGTGGTGTGCCAGTAAGTGTGACACTAACCATGACGAAAAGTGTGACATTCAAGCTGTATAAATTCCGCTCCATGTACCTGAACGCAGACGAACGAAAAGCCGAACTGATGAAAGAAAACAAGATGGCGGACGGCAAGATGTCTGACACTCTGTGTCATTCTATCGAACACTAAGCGGTATTTACCAGCCCCGATAACGAACGGGGGAAGCGCTGGCGGCTACCATTCAAAAGGAATTGGATCATTGCCGTGTTATGTCAGGAAAAAAGCGGCAGATGAATAACAAGATGTTTGAAGAAGACAATTATCAGTCAGACCCTGATGAGGAATACCAAAAATCTACAAAAGAAAAGATAGACCGGCTTCGCCTGGCAAAAGGACAAAAGTTTTCCCTGCACTACGATTTTGGTGATGACTGGATGTTTGTGATTGTCGTACAGGGAATTGATGAAACGACGGAAAATATTGTTCCGTATGTGTCTAAGGAAAAGGGATTTCTTGAACAATATCCTGACTGGGATGATTTTGAGTGAGAAAAAAACGGGAAGTTAAGGTAATAAGATGCAGACATCGTCCTGTTGAATTTTTAATTAAAAGTTAGACTTAACTAATCAGCCTATCCTTTCTGTGAAGAAATGATGGGCTGATTCAGTATCACGGACGCGTAAAACATCCCCTGGTCATAGCGGAAATCGGCGCTGCCGTTATTCCTTTGCGCGATGGTGCGCACGGAAGCAGTTCCCAGCCCGTAGCCGTCGTGGCGGGAGGAGAGAAAGCGGTCTCCTTTTATGGCAGGAGCCTGGGCGCAGGTGTTGTCGACTGTGAGGAGAATTCGGCGTCCATCGGCTTTCGCCAGAATGCGGATGAACGGGGCGATGTCTTTTACTTCCCGGCAGGCGAGAAGGGCATTCTCCAGGAGATTACCGAGGATGGAGCAGAATTCCGGTTCTCCGATCGGCAGCTCGGCGGGCAGGTTGAGGCTTGCGGTGAAGTCTATGCCGGATTTTTCGGATTCTTCATAATAGTAGTGGATAAGCGTGTTGACTGCGTAGTTTTTGCACCAGGTACGGCTGGTATCTGGCGGGAGGCTTTGCTCATAATGGGCGACATATTCCTGCAGGGCATCTTCGCTGCCGGTGGTGAGATAGCTGTTGATGATGCGCAGATGCTGCGCGAGGTCGTGGCGGGCTTGCCGCGTCTCTTCCATGTGGCGGGTGAGCTGGCTGTATTGGGTTCGCTGAAGAGCCAGAAGGTTCTCCTGCTGGGTGGCCTGTTCCGCCATTGCCGCTTCATGCCGAATCACATCCAGTGACTGGAGCAGTACCTGATACACTCCGAACATGCCCAAAATCAGGAGGACACGGGAGAAAAAGAAACGGAACTGGTATACATTTTCCGGTGAAATATCGGAGGTATACATCATGACGATGACTGTGGTGAAAGCAGGGAGCATCCAGATCACGTGCCACAGGGAGGGCGCGTCGGTATGGAAGATCAGGTCTTTCGTTCGCGCCAAAAAGGTGACCATAAATGGCATGGTCACCGCCAGAAGCAGAAGGTTGATCAGAATGCTGCGTGGAGAGTCGAATACGAGGGCGGGGCTGTAGAAAAGCCTGGCTTCGATAAAGTAAGCGCTCCCGCGCACGACTACCGTATAATCAAAAAGAAAGACATACAAAAACAGAGTTTTCCAGTGGCCTGCGTCGATGCTGGCCATATAGGTCACGAAACAGAAGATGGCAAAGAAAGCTTCGGCAAGGCGCTGAGGAAGCGCATTTCCGGACATCCAGGCGTAAAGCGAGGATTGAAGCAGCTGGCTTATGCCGATGATGAGTGCAATTCCCCAGATGGGAAAGCGCAGCTGTTTCCGAAAAGGATAGTAGCCCAGAATTCGATAGGGCAGGGTAGTGATTGTCTCGAAAAGGAATACTGTTACAAAAGAAGAGAGACTCATGCGTTTATCCCTTCCTTTCGCAGAACCATAAACTGATAATTGGTATAGGCCATGCGCGTTTCTTTCAGCTTTCTTCTGCTGCAGAAAAGCAGATCTCCATTTTTCAGCCGGATCTCTCCATTGTCCAGAATGAGGTCGACCCAGGAAAAGTTTACAGTGGTGCCTCTGCCGTATTCACAGAAGCGTCCGGTCTTGGGAAGCTGACGCAGGAGCTCGGCGTAGCTCTGTCCGGAACGCACCTCTCCGGCGGCGGTATGGACAAGGGAACCGTTGCGGATGGATTCCAGAAAGAGAAGATCATCCAGCAAAATCACCTGCTCGCAGGTCTGCCATCCTTCGACGGAGCATCGAACCGTCAGGGAAGCCGGAGACGAGAGCGTCTCCCGTAAACGCTTCATACACCAGTCCAGAGGAGCCTGTGCTACAGGTTTTACGAGAAAATCCATTGCGTGGACACCGTAGCTGTCCAGGGCGAATTCTTTTTCCGTAGTCGTGAAGATGATCGGTATGTATTCATCAATTTCACGGATCTTCTGTGCGGTATCCAGGCCATTCATCCCATCTCCTAACATGATATCAAGAAAAACGGCATTGCAGAACCCCCGCCGATAGTCTGCCAGAAAGGCTTCCCCACTGGTGTAGAGAGAAAACTCTGCTGTGTCTTTCCCAGCGGCGCTATTTGCCTGAATTCGTTCGATCAGATTGTCCCGGTCGCTTTTTAAATCCTCAACGATAGCCAGATGCATGAAATCCCCCCTTTGATGCTTTCCACAGTGTAGCACAGACCAGGCTTTTTTTACAAGAGCAAATTATCGGAAATCGGGCTTTTTGCGGATGCTTTTTTCGGATGAAAAACAGGGCGGAGGGACTGGTTGAACCGTCTGGCGATTTGTGCTATTCTCTTTCGGAAACCGGAAATCGGAAACCAGAAACCATAAACCGGGGAATGTTGGATCAATCGTGATTGACCTGAGGTTGCCGGATAATTCCCGCAGGGGATTTCGGATGGAGTTGGAGGAACGCATGGAATATAACGGCGTGTGGGATGAGGAGTGGAAAAAAGGGCTTAAACAGGTCTTTTTTGACCTGGGAAAGGAATGGGAGAAGGAGGCCAAGACGCTTCGGGAAAGATTGCGCGCGGAAGGAATTTCCTGTGCTGTTTTGGAGCGCAGCGGGGCGGATCTGCAATGGAGCTTGAAGACGGCGCCATTTTGTAAACGAGAGGCGGTCGTACTCACGGATTCTCCTGCGGCCGGGAAGCGGCTGTCGCAGGAGGGAATGGTATATTTTGGCTGCCAACGGAAAGGGAATGTCTGGTTTGAGGGTGCAGCACTTGTACTGGAAGGCTTTGAAGAGGTGGATGCCAGATATCTGGAAGAATGGCTGTGCCGCGCGCAGGGACGTCCGGCGCGGATTGCCAGGACAGAGCGGCTTCAGATTCGGGAAATGGAGGAACGGGATTTGCCGGAACTGGTTCGCATCGGGAAACAGGAGAATGGCCTGGCTTTGCTGAATGAGGATGCATTTACGCCGGAGCGGCTCCGCTCTTATATCGCAACCGCCTATCGCCTGCAGGGATATGGCCTCTGGAGTGTCCTGTATGCGGGAAAAGTGATTGGCTGCTGCGGGTTTGCACCTTATGAAGAATACAATACGCGGGAACAGATCTGGGTATATCGAATGTGCCGCGATGCAGATGGCGGCGGAAGGACGGTTCAAGAAAGAAAAACAGATGGTCAGATCCTGGAATTGCAGTATATGCTTGACGCGGCGTACCGCCGGCAGGGATTTGGCACGGAAATGTGTCAGGCTGCCTTGCAATATGCGGACGAACGGCTGGGGGCGGATACCATTTGCCTGCGGATTCGGCCGGATAACGCTGCGTCGCAGGCGCTGGCGCAAAAATTAGGCTTTCAATATTCTGCCTTGCATTTTTAGATATGAGTTGGTATAATCGGGCGGAGTGCAGTTAGGGATAGCTGTCTCTTCCAGGGATGGAGGCTGCACAGAACACAGACTGTTTATCTAGATAGATTTATGTGGATCGCTGCGATGGCTTGAACAGGAAGAGGTTTGGGCGGCGGTTCGCTTGAACATGAGGAAATATTATGGGAATTATTAAAGCGGCAAAGCTTGCTTTTGATTATCTGAAACTGGATGAAAATGGAAATGTGGAATCGAAGCAGAGAGCGGTGGACGGCGTGGATCTGGAGGTGGAGGCCGGTGATTTTATTGCGATTTTAGGTCATAACGGCTCCGGAAAGTCTACGCTGGCGAAGCACATTAACGCGATCCTTCTTCCGAGTGAGGGGACGCTCTGGGTGGACGGCAAGGACACACAGGACGAGTCGAAACTCTGGGAGATCCGGCAGACGGCCGGTATGGTGTTTCAGAATCCGGACAATCAGATCATCGGGACGATTGTGGATGAGGACGTTGGCTTCGGACCGGAGAATATGGGCGTCCCGCAGGAGGAGATCTGGCAGCGGGTGGAGAGCAGCCTGAAGTCGGTCGGCATGTGGGAATACCGCTCCCACTCGCCGAATAAGCTCTCCGGCGGGCAGAAGCAGCGCGTGACGATTGCGGGCGTGGTGGCGATGAAGCCAAAGTGCATTGTCCTGGACGAGCCGACGGCGATGCTGGATCCGAACGGGCGGAAGGATGTCATCCGGACCGTTCATGAGTTGAATCAGAAAGAGCATGTGACGGTGATTCTGATCACACATTATATGGAAGAGGTTATTGATGCGGATCGGGTGATCGTTATGGATGCCGGGAAAATCGTCATGCAGGGCACTCCGCATGAAGTGTTTGGCCGTGTGGAGGAGCTGAAGTCGTATCGGCTGGATGTGCCGCAGGCGACGCTGGTTACACATGAGCTGCGCGAGATGGGCTTTGACCTGCGGCCGGATATTTTGTCGAATGAAGAATTGGTGGAGGAGCTGCAGGCCTATCGGGACAGGCAGGCTTCCTGATTTTACGGAACATGTTTTGATGAGAATGGAATGCTTGTACTTTTATGTGAGAAGCATTGGAAAGGAGACGGCACGTGTCTATTCGGATTGAACACTTGAATTATACGTACAGCAACGGCACGGTGTTTGAGCAGCATGCCCTGAAGGATATCAATCTGGAGCTGCCGGACGGCCAGTTTATCGGGATCATCGGTCATACCGGTTCGGGAAAATCGACATTGATTCAGCACTTGAATGGTCTGCTCAAAGCAACCTCGGGGACGATTTATTATAATAATGAAAATATTTATGCGGAAGGCTACAGTATGAAGCAGCTCCGCAGTAAGGTAGGGCTGGTGTTTCAATACCCGGAATATCAGCTGTTTGAGACGGATGTGTTTACCGATGTCTGCTTTGGCCCGAAGAATCTGGGGCTGGAAAAGGAGGAGATCGAACGGCGTGCGGCGGAAGCGCTGAAGCTGGTCGGGCTGGGGGAGGAATATTACAAGGTATCCCCGTTTGAACTTTCCGGCGGACAAAAACGGCGCGCGGCAATCGCCGGTATCCTGGCGATGGAGCCGGAGGTGCTGGTGCTGGATGAACCGACGGCTGGGCTGGATCCGAGAGGCCGGGACGACATTCTGGATCAGGTGGCGAGGCTGCACCAGGAGCGGAAGATCACGGTTGTCCTCGTGTCCCACAGCATGGAGGATGTTGCCCGCTATGTGCAGCGTATTATTGTAATGAATAAGGGTGAAGTCCTGTATGATGATGAGCCCAGGAAGGTGTTCCGCCATTATAAGGAGCTGGAGGCAGTGGGACTGGCTGCGCCGCAGGAGGTCTATCTGATGCACGAGCTGGCCGCGCTGGGCTGGGATGTCGACACAGATGCGGCGACGGCGGAGGAAGCAGCGGAATCCATTGCGCGGTGTTTGAAAAAAATAACGAAATGAACTGCTGAAAAAGCAGTCAGACATACGAATAAAACCTACAGAAAGAAGTAAACCATGTTAAGAGAGATTACGTTAGGCCAATATTATCCGACCGACTCGGTCATTCATAAACTGGACCCAAGAGTAAAGCTCGCAGGAACAATGGTATTTATCATATCCCTGTTTGCATTCGGAAAGATCGAGTCCTATCTGGTGGCGACCCTGTTTCTGGCCGCTGTGATACGTGTGTCAAAGGTTCCTTTCAAATATATGATTAAAGGGCTGAGAGCGATTCTGATGCTGTTGATGATCACTGTCATTTTCAACCTGTTTCTGGTACAGGGTACCGTCCTGGTAAAATTCTGGGTGTTCCAGATCACGGTGGAAGGCGTCAAGACCGCTGTTTCCATGGCGGTGCGTTTGATTTACCTGATCATCGGTTCTTCCGTGATGACGCTGACGACGACCCCGAATGACCTGACCGACGGGCTGGAGAAGTCGCTTTCTCCGCTGAAAAAGATTCACATACCGGTACACGAAATCGCTATGATGATGTCGATTGCGCTGCGGTTTATCCCGATTCTTCTGGAGGAGACGGATAAAATTATGAAAGCGCAGCAGGCGCGCGGCGCGGACTTTGAGTCTGGCAATCTGATTCAGAGGGCGAAAAATATGGTGCCGCTGCTGGTGCCACTCTTTATTTCCGCTTTTCGCCGCGCAAATGACCTGGCGATGGCAATGGAGGCGCGCGGTTACCACGGAGGCGAGGGACGGACCAAGATGCGTCCGCTTGTCTATCAGAAACGGGACAGGACGGCTTATCTGGTGCTGCTGGGATATTTTGTCCTGATGTTTGTGGTGAGCCGGCTGAATATCATTGAGACGGTTTTGTTTGGAGCGCTTGGGTGGTAGAGCATGGAGCGCGTAAGATGCGGGGCGGCCATTGCGGCGAATGCATTTGCGTTGGAGATTGAATGAAGTGAAACGGGTAAAACTGATTGTTGCTTACGACGGCACGAATTACTGCGGCTGGCAGGTGCAGCCCAATGGGATATCGGTTGCTGGTACATTGAATCAGCATCTGAGTGAGCTGCTGAACGAAGATATTTACGTGCTTGGCGCGAGCCGTACGGACGCGGGGGTGCATGCGCGGGGGAATGTAGCGGTCTTTGATACAGAGGCGCGGATGCCTGCGGATCGGATTTCGTATGCGCTGAATGCGCGGCTTCCGGAGGATATCCGTATCCAGGATTCCAGAGAAGTCCCGCCAGATTTCCACCCGCGCTTCGCCAAGACACGCAAGACCTACGAATATAAAATCTGGAACCGGCGTTTTCCAGAGCCGTGCACCAGGCTGTATTCACTGTTTTACCACTGGAATCTCGACGTGGAGCGGATGCGGCGGGCGGCCGCTTACCTGGTCGGAACGCATGATTTCACAAGCTTCTGCACCAGTAAGCCGGAGGTCACAAACCATGTGCGGACGATTTACAGTCTGGAAATAGATGTGCAGGGCGAAACGATGGAATATGGCAGAGAAATCTGCGGAAATGGTGTTGGCATGATCACCGTGCGTATCTGCGGAAACGGTTTCCTCTATAATATGGTACGCATCATTGTGGGAACGCTTCTGAAAGTGGGCGGCGGTATGATGGAGCCGGAAGAAGTGCAGACAATCCTGGAAGCAAAAGACCGCAGCCTCGCCGGAGATACGGCACAGGCGCATGGACTGACGCTGGTTGGGATTGAGTATTTGTAAAAAAGTTCTTGTAATTTGTGGGTATACCTGTTATAATGTTTTTGCAATTTTAGTATGTACTGCAAAAAATGACAGAAAAGACCCCGCGAGTGTGTGTCGCGGGGCTTTTTCTGTCATTTTTTATTGCTCATTGCGGTCAATCCACTTGCAGATGATGTGTGTGAACACTCCGCCAGTGATCCCGATGAGCAATTTTAATATATACTGCATGACTGAGCACCTCCCTTCTATATGCGCGGTTTGAGGTTACAAAAACGATTATAATATACATTTAATAGAAATAATAGTAAAATAATTATAAAAATATTCTCGAAAAATATGAAAATAATATCAATTACCTTGTAAAATGGAATTGGATGTGTTATCATTAATTCATTTCAGGAGTCTGCAGGAGAAAAACAGACTCTTTCGATGAAAATGGAGGCAAATATGGCGTATCAGTTTGAGAGCAGGATTCGTTTCAGTGAGGTCGGGCAGGACCGGAGGCTGACGAAGGTTTCTCTGGTGGATTATTTTCAGGACTGTTCTACGTTTCACTCGGAGGAATGTGGGATTGGCATTGACTGTCTGGACGTGCACGGCTGTGTCTGGATGATTTTATTCTGGCAAATCGATATTCAAAGGCTGCCGCAGATGGGGGAGCATGTGATTACGAGAACCTGGCCTTACGATTTCCAGGCATTTTATGGGTATCGGAACTTTGCTCTGCTGGACGAACGGGAGCAGTACCTGGCGAAGGCGAACAGTGTCTGGGCGCTGATTGATCGGAAGACGGAACGGCCGATGCGGGTGCTGCCGGAGGTGGCGAACGGATATGGGCTGGAGCCGCGTCTGGATATGGAGTATCTGCCGCGCAAGATAAAGCCCTCCGGTGAGGGAGAACGGATGGAAGCTTTTCGGGTCGGAAGGCAGCATCTGGATACCAATCATCATGTCAATAACGGACAGTATATTTATATGGCGGAGGAATATCTGCCCGAGGGGTTTGAGACAGGGCGGCTCTGTGTAGAGTATCGAAAACAGGCCCGGCTGCATGATGTGATCGTGCCTTATGTGTATCGGGAAGAGAAAGCGGTGACGGTGAGTCTTTGCGATGAGGCCGGGGCGCCATACGCGATCGTGAAGAATGAGAAAAAAGAGTGACACGGGTGAGAAGGATAAGTGCGCCCGGAAATGAGGGATGATATGTTGCGAATAGGGGAAAAACAGGAACTGGCGGTTGTGAAAAAGGTAGACTTCGGCGTATACCTGGCAGATGCATCGGAGGAGAAAGAAGAAAAAGTGCTCCTCCCGAAAAAGGAGGTTCCGGAAGAAACAGCGGTGGGAGACCGGCTGGAGGTTTTTCTTTACCGGGATTCCAAAGATCGTCTGATCGCTACACGCAGAGAACCGAAGCTGACGGTTGGAAGGTTTGCGGTTCTGAAGGTGAAGGAAGTGTCAAAGATCGGCGCGTTTCTGGACTGGGGCCTGGAAAAGGATCTGCTTCTTCCATATCATGAGCAGACGGCGAAGGTTTTTGCGGGGGATGAATGTCTGGTGGCTATGTATGTGGACAAGAGCGGGCGGCTCTGCGCGACGATGCGCGTCTATCCGTATCTGTACCGCAATTCGCCCTATGTGCTGAACGACGAGGTGGATGGTCGCGTCTATGAGCTGAGTGAGAACTTCGGCACCTTTGTGGCGGTGGACGACAAATATTCCGGCCTGATTCCGCGCCGGGAGGGCGTGACCGGGCTGAAGCCCGGCGACCGTATACACGCGCGGGTGACGGGAGTAAAGGAGGATGGCAAGCTGGATCTGAGCATCCGTGAAAAGGCCTATCTGCAAATCAATGAGGACGCGGAAATGGTCATGGATGTCATCGACGAGTATGCGGGTGTGCTTCCCTTTGACGACCGGGCAGACCCAGAGATTATTCGCAGGGAATTTGGCCTGAGTAAAAATGCTTTCAAGCGCGCTGTGGGGCGGCTGATGAAAGAGGGCAGGGTTGAGATTCGCGAGCGCAGGATCTACAAAGTAAAAGGATAGTCTATTACACAGAATCAAAAAACAACGAGGAGGAAAACCATCATGAAAAAAGCGATCAGCACAGACAAGGCACCGGCAGCGATCGGACCATATTCGCAGGCAATTGAGACAGATGGCTTCGTCTTTACATCCGGTGTGATTCCGGTGAATCCGGCGACCGGCGAGATTCCGGAGGGCGTGGAAGCACAGGCAGAGCAGGCATTTTCAAACCTGGCGGCACTGCTGGAGGCATCCGGAACGAGCGTGGAGCAGGTGATCAAGACGACGGTATTTATTAAGGAAATGAATGATTTTGGGAAAATCAACGAGATTTACGCAAAATATTTCACCGGAGTTTTCCCAGCGCGCTCCTGTGTGGAAGTGGCGAGACTGCCGAAGGATGTGCTGCTGGAAGTAGAGGCTGTCGCGGTAAAATAAAAATAGAAAACCTTCCAGAGAAAGGAGCCTGCCATGAATTTCACGCATTTACATGTCCACACAGAATACAGTCTGTTGGACGGTTCGAATAAGATAACTGAATATGTGCGGCAGGTGAAGGTTCTGGGGATGGACAGCGCAGCGATTACCGATCACGGCGTGATGTATGGTGTGATTGACTTTTACCGCGCCGCGAAGGCGGAGGGGATTACCCCGATCTTGGGCTGTGAAGTGTATGTGGCGCCCGGCTCCAGGTACGATCGGGAGCTTGGGCAGTCAGAGGAGCGTTATCACCATCTGGTGCTGCTCGCAGAGAATAATACCGGTTATCAGAATTTGACTAAAATTGTTTCAAAGGGTTTTGTCGAGGGTTTTTATTATAAGCCGCGCGTGGATCTGGAGGTTTTGCGCGAGTATCACGAGGGGATTATCGCGCTAAGCGCCTGTCTGGCGGGAGCCGTGCCGCGCCTGTTACAGCGTGGGATGTATGAAGAAGCAAAAGCGGAGGCGCAAAAGCACCTGGAGATTTTCGGAGAAGGCAATTATTTTCTGGAGCTGCAGGATCATGGCATTCCGGCTCAAAAACTCGTAAATCAGCAGTTGGTGCGGATGAGCAGGGAGCTGGGCATTCCGATGGTGGCGACGAATGATGTACATTATACGTATGAGGAAGACGCCTCGGCGCATGACATTTTGCTCTGTTTGCAGACCGGGAAAAAGCTTTCGGATGAGAATCGGATGCGCTATGAGGGCGGGCAGTATTTTGTAAAATCGCCGGAACAGATGGCGGAGCTTTTTCCGTACGCGCCGGAAGCACTTGAAAATACGCATAAGATTGCGGAGCGCTGTCATGTTGAGATTGAGTTTGGTGTGACAAAGCTGCCGAAATTTGACGTGCCCTCGCCTTATACCTCCTGGGAATACTTAAATAAGCTCTGCTCGGAGGGGCTGGTGAAACGCTATGGCGACCGCGCGGAGGAGATTCGTCCGCGCCTGGACTATGAGCTTTCTGTCATTCAGAAGATGGGTTATGTGGATTATTTCCTGATTGTGTGGGATTTCATTCATTATGCGCGGGAGCAGGACATTATGGTGGGGCCAGGCCGCGGCTCAGCGGCCGGAAGCGTCGTGTCGTATACGCTTGAAATCACGCAGCTTGACCCAATCCGCTACAACCTGCTCTTTGAGCGTTTCCTGAACCCGGAGCGTGTGTCCATGCCGGATATTGACGTGGATTTCTGCTTCGAGCGGCGTCAGGAAGTGATTGATTATGTTATGCGCAAATACGGCAAAGACCGCGTGGTGCAGATTGTGACCTTTGGTACAATGGCTGCGCGCGGCGTGATCCGCGATGTGGGGCGTGTGATGGATCTGCCCTATGCACTTTGTGATTCCATTTCCAAGATGGTGCCCAAAGAACTGGATATTACCCTGGATAAGGCGCTGGAAATGAGTCAGGAGCTGCGCAAGGCATATGAGACCGATGAGCAGGTGCATGCGCTGATTGATATGTCAAAGCGTCTGGAGGGACTGCCGCGGCACACCTCGATGCACGCGGCGGGCGTGGTGATCAGTCAGAAAAGCATGGATGAGTATGTCCCTCTCTCGCGGGCTTCTGACGGCACAATTACGACGCAGTTTACGATGACGACGATCGAAGAGCTGGGGCTTCTGAAAATGGATTTTCTGGGGCTGCGCACGCTGACCGTGATTCAGAACGCGGTAAAGCTTGCCGAAAAGAGCAGCGGCCTCTCGATTGATATAGACGCGATTGATTTTAACGACAAGGCGGTTTACGATTCGCTGGCCACCGGAAAAACGGACGGTGTGTTCCAGTTGGAAAGCACGGGCATGAAAAACTTCATGAAGGAGCTGAAGCCGCAGAGCCTGGAGGATGTGATTGCCGGTATCTCGCTTTACCGCCCGGGTCCGATGGATTTCATACCCAAGTATATTTACGGGAAAAATCACCCCGAAGACATCAAATATGACTGTCCGCAGCTGGAGCCGATTCTGGAGCCGACCTACGGATGCATTGTTTACCAGGAGCAGGTTATGCAGATCGTGCGCGACCTGGGCGGCTATACCCTGGGGCGCAGCGACCTTGTCCGCCGTGCGATGTCGAAGAAAAAAGCCTCCGTGATGGCCAAAGAGCGGCAGAATTTTGTTTATGGAAACGAAGAGGAGGGCGTGCCAGGCTGCATAGCGAATGGAATTGACGAGAAAACCGCGAATGCTATTTTTGATGAGATGACGGATTTCGCGCGCTATGCGTTCAATAAGTCGCATGCGGCGGCCTATGCGGTCGTGGCCTATCAGACCGCCTGGCTGAAATATTATTATCCGGTCGAATTTATGGCCGCATTAATGACCTCTGTCATTGATAATCCCGGCAAGGTCGCGGAATATACGCTTACCTGCCGTCAAATGGGGATTGAGATCCTGCCGCCGGATATTAATACCGGAGAGAGCGGCTTTTCCGTTGGTGCGTTTGATGATTTGGAGGCTTCGGCAGAGTCGTCGGCCTCTGGGGAAAAGCCTGCCAGGAAATATAAGATTCGCTACGCGCTCAGTGCGCTCAAAAGCATCGGCCGTCCGGTGATTGACGGCATCGTGGCGGAGCGGAAAAACGGCGGTGCTTTCCGAAGCCTCCAGGATTTCATCGAGCGGGTCAGCGGGAGCAAGGATGTCAACAAGCGGACCATCGAGAGCCTGATCAAAGCCGGTGCGCTGGACTGCTTTGGCAATACGCGCAAGCAGATGCTGATGGGCTACGCGCGGATCATGGATTATGCGGCAGCGCAGAAAAAGGACTCGGTATCGGGGCAGATGTCTTTGTTTGATCTGCTGGGCGAGGAAGATAAAAAGGAGCTTGAGATTCGGCTTCCGGAGGTCGGAGAATTTGACAAGGAACAGCTTCTGGCATTTGAAAAAGAAGTGCTGGGCATCTACGTCAGCGGACATCCTCTGGATCGCTATGAGGGGAAATGGCGCGCCACGATCACCAATGTCACCACGGACTTTCAGCTGGATGAGGAGACCAACCAGTCGGTTGTACAGGACGACAGCCGCGCAGTCATTGGCGGTATGATTTCGAATAAAACAGTCAAGTATACAAAGAACAACAAGACGATGGCTTTCCTGACCCTGGAGGATCTGGTCGGTACTGTGGAGGTGGTCGTATTCCCGCGCGATTATGAGGCATACAATCAATATCTGACGCCGGATAACAAGATCTTTGTGCGCGGTCGTGTCAGCTGCGAGGACGACCGGCCGAGCAAGCTGATCTGCGAGCGCGTGTGGCCATTTGAGCAGGAACAGGGGCAAAATTCAGGACAAAACCAAAATCTGGGAGCTGCTCCTGGTATTTTATCCGGAGAAAACCTTACACCGCAGCCGGGCGGCTACGCAAATCGTTCCAGCGGTCAGAAGAGATGGGATACCGCCCAAAAGCCAGAGGGCAATGGCCGGGAACTCTGGGTACAGTTTGCCGATAAACAGGAGTATGCGCAGAAGGAAGGACAGCTCTTCGGGGTTCTCCGCGAAAGCGAAGGCGAGGACTATGTCGTGATTTATGTGCGTAGCGAGCGTGCTGTGCGCAGGCTTGGTGCAAACTGGGCAATCGACGCGAACGAAGAGCTTGTGGAAGGGCTGCGCTCGATCTTCGGTGCCGAAAACGTGAAGTTTATGGAGAAAAAGCAGAAATAATCAGGATGCAAAAGGCCGTCACAGGGCGGCCTTTTTGCGTAATTGACGCAGATGAACTGCGAAAGCTTGATTGAGATACAGCTGGCGAATGATACAGGGGAGGATATGAGAAATGACATCGCGCGTACAGGATATGACGGAGGGCAGACCTCTGAAACTGATTATTCTTTTTGCGCTGCCGCTGATGGCAGGAAATGTATTTCAGCAGCTTTATACGCTTGTGGACACCATGGTGGTGGGACAGGCGCTGGGAGTGAACGCGCTGGCGGCGCTGGGAGCGGCGGACTGGCTGAACTGGATGCTGCTGGGAATGGTGCAAGGGTTTGCACAGGGCTTTTCGATTAAAATGGCGCAGCAGTTTGGCGCCAGGGAATATACGGCTCTGAGGCGAACTGTGGCGAATTCCGTTTTACTGGCAGCAGTATCAGCGCTGGGACTGCTTTTATGCAGTGAGCTTCTGGCGAAGCCGGTGATGGTTCTTTTGCAGACGCCGGATGAGGTGATCGACATGTCTGTGCTTTATCTGCGGATTATTTTTGCGGGAGTGCCTATCGTGATGGCATACAATGTTCTGGCATCGATCCTGCGGGCTTTCGGGGACGGGCGGACGCCTCTGTACGCGATGGTGCTTGCTTCGTGCATCAATGTGGCGCTGGATCTTCTTTTTGTACTCGTCTTTGGCTGGGGAATCGGCGGAGCCGCCGCCGCGACCATTCTCGCGCAGGCCTGTTCCGGGCTGTTTTGCCTGCGCGCGGTTCGCCGTGTGGAATTTCTGACCTTCAAAAGGGAGGACTTTCGTCCGGAGGGCGCTCTTTGCCGGAATCTGATGAAGCTGGGGCTGCCGATGGCTTTTCAGAATTGTGTGATCGCAGTAGGCGGCATGATCGTCCAGGCCGTGGTGAATGGATTTGGAGTCTTGTTTATTGCTGGTTTCACCGCGACGAATAAGCTTTATGGCGTGCTGGAGATTGCGGCGACCTCTTTTGGGTACGCGATGGTGACTTATGTCGGGCAGAATCTGGGAGCCGGAAAGGTGCAGCGCGTCCGCGAGGGAATGCGCGCGGCGCTGGCTGCGGCTATCGGAGTCTCCGTGGTGATTGGCGCAGCCATGCTATTGTTTGGAAAACCGATCTTACGGCTTTTTATTTCCGGCACAGCCGAGGAAGTATCTACGGCGCTTGCGGTCGCTTACCATTATCTGTCAATCATGAGCATCTGCCTGCCGATCCTTTATGTTTTGCATGTCACTCGTTCCGCGCTGCAGGGGATGGGAGATACGGTGCGGCCAATGGTTTCCGGAATCGCGGAATTCGTGATGCGGACCGGCACCGCGATTCTGCTGCCGATGGCGATTGGAGAGAGCGGCATCTTTTACGCGGAGGTACTGGCCTGGACGGGAGCGGATATCATACTGGTGACAAGTTATCTGACGCGGATGCGACAGCTACAGCATAACTGACGTAATTTTTAGTGGAATATTAAGAAAGCATAAAGCAGTTAACCCTTGCGGACTTTGCGTAAAATGGGTATAATCGAACAAAGTGGGGGATTTATACTGATTATTAAAAACAAGGAGACCGAGAACTATGGATTATCATTTTACGACCGTAAAAGAGCTGTACCGTGACCGTGACAGCTATATGAACAAAGAGATTACCGTCGGCGGATGGGTGCGCAGCATCCGTGATTCGAAGACATTTGGATTTATTGTATTGCATGATGGCACTTTTTTTGAGACACTGCAGATTGTCTATTCCGATCAGCTACCGAATTTTGCGGAGATTTCGAAGCTGAATGTCGGCGCTGCTGTGATTGTCACTGGCACACTGGTGGCGACGCCGAATGCGAAACAGCCGTTTGAGATTCAGGCTTCCGCTCTTGAAGTGGAGGGTACTTCGACGCCGGATTATCCGATGCAGAAGAAGCGCCATTCGATGGAATATCTGCGGACTGTACCGCATCTGCGTCCGCGGACAAATACCTTTCAGGCGGTGTTCCGTGTGCGCTCGCTGATTGCGTACGCGATTCACACCTTTTTCCAGGAGCGCGGTTTTGTTTACGTGCACACACCGCTGATTACAGCGAGCGACTGTGAGGGCGCGGGCGAGATGTTCCAGGTGACGACGCTTGACCTGAATAATCTCCCGCGGGACGACCAGGGCGCCATTGATTATACGAAGGATTTCTTCGGAACGACGACGAATCTGACCGTGAGCGGCCAGCTGGATGTGGAAGCCTTCGCACAGGCATTCCGGAATGTTTATACGTTCGGTCCGACGTTCCGCGCGGAGAATTCAAATACAGCGCGCCATGCGGCGGAGTTCTGGATGATTGAGCCGGAGATTGCCTTTGCTGATCTGGATGACAATATGGCACTCGCGGAATCCATGATTAAATTCATTATCCGCTATGTCCTGGAGAATGCGCCGGAAGAGATGAATTTCTTCAATTCCTTTGTTGATAAAGGACTGCTGGACCGCCTGAATCATGTATTGAATTCCGAGTTCGGGCATGTCACCTACACCGAGGCGGTGGAGATTCTTGAAAAGCACAACGACAAGTTTGAGTATAAGGTTTCCTGGGGCTGCGACCTGCAGACCGAGCATGAGCGCTACCTGACCGAGCAGATTTATAAGCGTCCGCTCTTTGTCACGGATTACCCGAAAGAGATCAAGGCGTTTTATATGAAGCTGAACGAGGATGGCAAGACCGTCCGCGCGATGGACTGCCTGGTGCCGGGTATCGGCGAGATCATCGGCGGCAGCCAGAGAGAGGACAACCTGGATATCCTGACCTCTCGTATCGCTGAGCTTGGCATGAAGCCGGAGGATTACGCGTATTACGTAGACCTGCGCAAATATGGCTCAACCCGTCATTCCGGATTCGGCCTTGGCTTTGAACGCTGCGTGATGTACCTGACAGGAATGTCTAACATCCGCGACGTCCTCCCCTACCCGCGGACCGTCGGAAACCTAGCGTAAAAGCGTCGTCAATGGAACAACAATTATGAGGATGGCATGAGTAAGATTCTGGTTTTAGATAATGAAAAAGAAATCGCGGACGTAATCGGTCTCTACCTGCGCAACGAAGGCTACGAGGTAGAACTGGCGTATTCCGGGCGGGAGGCGCTGCGTAAAGTGGAGCAATCCCCGCCTGATCTGGCGCTGCTGGATGTGATGCTCCCGGATATTGACGGATTTCGTGTGCTGCAGAAGATCCGGGAGAATCATAAGTTCCCGGTGATTATGCTGACGGCGAAGACGGAATACACGGATAAGATTACCGGCCTTACACTGGGGGCGGATGATTACATTCCAAAGCCGTTTAACCCACTGGAGATGGTGGCGCGTGTGAAAGCGCAGCTGCGCCGCTATACGAAGTATAATGGGGGCGGGGAGCAGGATTCGGACAGTGTTATTGATTTTTCCGGCCTGTTGCTGAACCGCGATACGCATGAGTGCTTTTTTAATGAGCGCGAGCTTACTCTGACGCCGATTGAGTTCGACATTCTCTGGCTTTTGTGTGAGAACCGCGGGAAGGTGATCAGCTCGGAGCAGCTGTTCGAGCAGATCTGGAAGGAAAAATACTTTAAAAACAGCAACAATACCGTGATGGTACATATTCGCCATCTGCGCGAAAAGATGGGCGACGGCACCCGAAAAAGTGATTTCATAAAGACGGTCTGGGGAGTTGGTTACAAGATTGAAAAATAAATATGGAAAATTAACACGAAAAATCATTCTTTTTGCCATTTTGATCAGTACATTGATCGTCGCGGTTGGCTATGGCTTCCTGACGTTTCTGACGGATGGCGCCCCGCAGGAATTTTTTCAGAGAGGAATTGTCCACATTCTGCAGAGCCTTGGGTTTTCAGCGGAGCGCGCAGCGGCGGGGTATAACCGGTTGTTTGTAGAAGGAAAGCTGTTATTTGTCTTTGCGGGTTTCTTTGTTTTGTTCCTGCTGTTCTTTCTTCTGACCGCCCGGAAGATAAACCGTTACCTCAGCCGGATTGACGATGCACTGGAAGGCATCCTGGCGGATTCGCCAGAGCCGATTGTGCTTCCACCGGAGCTGGAGCCAATGGCGGAGCAGCTGAACGCGCTGCAGCATAAACTTTTGTACCGGACACAGCAGGCGGCCCAGAGTGAACAGCGCAAGAACGAGTTGGTGGTTTGTCTTGCGCATGACCTGAAGACGCCGCTGACCTCGGTGACTGCGTACCTGACCATGCTGAATGAACATCCGGAGATGTCAGCGGAGGAACGTGCGAAGTATACGCGGATCACGCTGGAAAAAGCGATTCGCCTGGAAGAATTGCTCAACGAGTTCTTTGAGATTACCAGGTTTAACGCGCAGGATATTGTGCTGGAAAAGCGGGAGATCAATCTTTCCATCATGCTGGAACAGCTGGAGGATGAAAATGTCGGCCTTCTGAATAAAAAGAATATGACCTGCGTCGTTGATGTGCAGGAAGGGCTGATTATGCGGGGAGACCCGGAGCAGCTGGCGCGTGTTTTCGATAATCTCCTGAAAAACGCGGCCGCTTACGGGAACGCTGGTTCGCAAATTCTGATCCAGGCCCGCGGTGGCAGGGACGGGATTACCATTGTCTTTACGAATGAAGGACCGCAGATTCCGCAGAAAAAGCTGGAAATGATCTTTGAAAAATTTTATCGGGTGGACGACGGACGCTCCAGTAAGACTGGCGGCGCAGGTCTGGGGCTTGCGATTGCAAAACAGATTGTAGAACTGCACGGCGGGGTGATTTCGGCGGTCAGCGACAGCAAAAACACACGCTTTATAGTAAATATGCCTGCGGAAACGAGGGCAGCGGAGGGGGAGAACAATGGGAAGAAGGAACGGAAATGGCGGAGATAACCGCCCGGGAGTGCAGCCTAAAAAAAAGAAAAGCCATGTGGGCGACGTGATCAGTATCATTGTGATGGTGGCGGCTTTCGGCGTGTTTGTGTTTGCAGGCTATAAGCTTTATGGTTATTACCAGGAATATAAAAAAGCAGACGACGAATACGCAAACCTCGCAACCTATACAGTGGATGAGACGGAGACCGAGGATCTGGATGAACTGGAGTCGGAAGTGGAGGCTGCCCTGCAAAGCGGAACGTCCACTGTGGGCAATATCCAGAGCATTAGCGGGCGTGAAGTCAAAACGGTAGAAGTGGGGGAAGAGGAAGTAACGCTTCCGGTCATGGTGAATCCGATCGACTTTGAGTCATTGAAAGAGGTCAATTCGGATATTGTCGGCTGGCTGAAAATCCGCGCGATTGATCTGAGCTACCCAGTTGTGCAGGGGGAAGACAATGATTACTATCTTCACCAGTCGTTTGAACAGGAGTACCTGTTCGCAGGCTGTCTGTTCGTTAATTATGAGAACAAGAGCGACTTTAGCGATCAGAATACGGTTATCTACGGGCATAACATGAAAAATGGCTCCATGTTTGGTTCTCTGAAAAAACTTCGGGATGAAGAGGTCTTTTCAAAGAGCAAATATTTCTGGATCTTTACGGAAGACATCATTTACCAGTACCGCATTTTCTCAGCGAGAGTGGTGAATAGCGTGGGGCAGACCTACCAGATTGTTTTTTCTGAGGATGAATTTGAAGAATTTCTGACGACAGCAATGGAGAATTCTGAGGTGGACAACAGCACGGTATCGGTGACGACGGAGGATAAGGTTGTGACGCTGTCTACCTGTACCGGAGACTCTTCGACCCGCTTCGTTGTTCAGGGCAAGCTTGTGCAGATGTATGCGTCGAAGTAGCTGATATCCTGGATGGCCTGCTGTTCTGAACAGTTACAAGTAAAAATCACGCAAGGAAAGAGGGGGTATTATGACCGGCATTGAAGAGCTGCAGCAAATCATTGATCAGACGGATAATATTGTATTTTTCGGGGGCGCGGGGGTTTCCACCGAGAGCGGAATTCCGGACTTTCGAAGCGTGGACGGGCTTTACCATCAAAAGTACGATTATCCGCCGGAAACGATTCTAAGCCATACCTTTTTTGTACGGCAGACAAAAGAATTCTATCGGTTTTACCGGGATAAGATGCTGGTTCTGGATGCGGAGCCAAACGCGGCGCACAGAAAGCTTGCCGAGCTTGAAGCGTGCGGAAAGCTGAAAGCGGTCGTGACGCAGAACATTGACGGTCTGCACCAGAGGGCGGGGAACAAAAAAGTGCTGGAGCTGCACGGCAGCATCCACCGCAATTACTGCCAGCGCTGCCATAAAAGCTACAGCGGGGAAGATCTGCAGAAGCTTTTTGACGAAGGACAGGAGGAGCCGCGCTGTACCTGCGGAGGGGTGATCAAACCGGATGTCGTGCTGTATGAGGAAGGCCTTGACTCATGGACGATGCGGGAGTCTATTTCCTGTATTTCAGATGCAGATGTGCTGATTATCGGCGGTACATCGCTGGCGGTTTACCCGGCGGCGGGACTGATTGATTATTTCCACGGTAGTCATCTGGTTGTAATCAATATGGCGCCGACCCCGCGCGACCGGCAGGCCGATCTGCTGATTCAGGAAAAAATCGGGGCAGTACTTGGCGCGCTGCATGTCTGATGTATATGACGTGATTCTGGTTTCGGCCTTTCGGAATGAGAGACCGACTGAAAAAGAAAACGTTTGGCTGAGGGAGTGGAAGATGGATTTTGAAATAGGCGATATCGTAAAATTAAAAAAGAAGCACCCTTGTGGCAGTCAGGAATGGGAAGTCCTGCGTGTGGGCGCGGATTTCCGCCTGAAATGCGCTGGTTGCGGCCATCAGATTATGGTTCCCAGGAAGCTTGTAGAAAAAAATGTCAGAGCTGTAAAAAAAGCTTGAATTTGTCCGGATCCTGTGGTAGAATCAGCAGCTGTGATATATTTCCTTGCTCCTTGCAAATCCGGCAGGCTATGCCGTGGTCAGGGGGCCAAAAGACCATAAGGAGGTGCGAAAAGCATGAACAAGTATGAATTAGCAGTAGTTGTCAGCGCAAAACTTGAAGACGAGGACAGAGCTGCCACGATCGAGAAAGTGAAAGAAGTGATCACTCGTTTCGGCGGGACAGTGACGGAAGTAGAAGAGTGGGGCAAGAAAAAGCTCGCTTACGAGATCAGGAAGATGCGTGAAGGATTTTACTACTTCGTTCGCTTTGAGGCTGATGCAACATGTCCGGCGGAAGTTGAGAAACGTGTCCGCATTATGGAAGATGTCATCAGATATTTATGCGTTAGACAGGATGCATAGATAAAAGAGAGGTATGTATTATGAATAAAGTCATCTTAATGGGACGATTGACCAGAGATCCGGAAGTACGTTATTCTGCAGGGGAGAATTCCTCCGCATACGCAAGATACACGCTCGCGGTAGACCGCAGATATCGCCGTGAGGGGAATAATGACCAGCAGACCGCAGATTTTATCAGCTGCGTTGTGTTTGGCAGAGGCGCCGAGTTTGCGGAGAAGTATCTTCGCCAGGGCACGAAGATTGTTGTGACGGGTCGGATTCAGACGGGCAGTTACACGAACAGAGATGGCCAGAAAGTCTATACCACGGACGTAGTCGTTGAGGAGCAGGAGTTTGCTGAGAGTAAGGCGGCGGCTTCCGGAGCTTCCGCAGGCGGATATCAGAGACCGGCTCCACAGGCCGCAGCTCCGATGCCATCTGAGGCGTCCGCAGGCGACGGATTCATGAATATTCCGGACGGGATTGACGAAGAACTCCCGTTCAGCTGATAAGCCGGTGCAGCCGTGCGTGTAGAAGCGGCCGCAGGCAGAAGAAGGAGGAATAAAGCAATGGCTTATAATAAAGAGAGAAGCGATGCGCCGATGAAGAGACGCGGCGGCGCGGTTCGCAGAAGGAAAAAAGTTTGTGTTTTCTGCGGAAAAGACAATGAGATCGATTACAAGGATGTCAATAAACTGAAAAGATATGTATCTGAGAGAGGTAAGATCCTCCCGAGAAGAATCACAGGCAACTGCGCAAAGCATCAGCGTGCTCTGACGGTAGCGATCAAGCGCGCACGCCATGTGGCTCTGATGCCGTACGTTCAGGATTGATTGCTGTGAGAATCAGATATCCGGCTGACGGCAGCGGAGTATTTGAGTGAATTGTCAGGCATGATAAAAGAAAGAGACCCGCATATCTGAGATGATATGCGGGTTTTTCACTTTTTTCTTCCACTGTGCGCGACTTTGTGGTAAACTGTCCATATGTCATTTACAGATCCGAGAGCATTTTCCTTCGAGATCCTTAGAATACGCAGCAAGGGTTTTTTGCAGCAGTGAGAAATATGGAACAACCGGAATGTTTTTGTCTCACAGAAAGGGCCGTTTCAGAAGGAATGGATAGAAAGGGACGGATGATATGAAGGATGAGAAAGCGCGCAGCAAGGTTCAGCTGCGATATAGTGGGAAGCTTCTGAGACATTGGTACTGGTGTGTATTGCTGTGCCTGCTTTTGTTATGTCTGACGGCATGCGTATTGTACGTGGACACGATGGCCGGGTGCATTGTCGGGGGCTTTTCGATTGTGCTTTACCTGACCATTGTGCTGCTGGACATTTACTATCGGCCGAAAGTTCTCCTGGAGCTGCTCGATTTTTCCCAGCGCTTTGGCGGTGTGGAGAAAGATTTGCTGGACGAGATGATGATCCCCTACGGATTCGTACTGCCGGATGGGCGGATCGCCTGGATGAATGAGATGCTGTGTGAGATGACGAAGCGCGGCAGCGACTGTCATAAAAACATCTCTTCTGTTTTCCCAGAACTGACGGCGGCGGTCTTTCCACAGGAAGGCGAGGAGACAGAGAAAGAGATTGATTACGAGAACCGGAAATACCGGGTTGTGATGAAGCGAATCCTGCTGCACGATGTTTTGGATGGCATGGATGTCGCTGAGCTGGAAGAGAAAAACTGCAGCGTGATTGGGCTTCATTTTATGGATATCACAGAGTTGGCCCGTCTGCAGCAGGAAAATTATGAGCAGAAAGCGGCAGTTGGCCTTTTATATGTGGACAATTATGACGAGGCGATGGATAGCGTCGAGGATGTGCGGCGCTCGATGCTCGGCGCCCTGGTAGAGCGGCGGATTACGAAATATGTGATTTCTGCCGGCGGCCTGATTAAAAACCTGGAAAAGGACAAATACCTTCTGGTGATGAATCGGGTGAGCCTGCAGTCACTGATGGATGACCGTTTTTCTCTTTTGGAGGATGTCAAGACGGTCAACCTGGGCAACTCCATGGGTGTGACGGTGAGCATCGGCATCGGAACAGACAATGGCAATTACACGGGAAACTACGAAGCAGCGCATGTGGCGATTGAAATGGCGCTGGCCCGCGGAGGAGATCAGGCGGTAGTCAAAGATCAGGATAAGATCTCGTATTATGGCGGCAAAACGCAGCGCTCGGAGAGCAATGTCCGGGTGCGCGCGCGCGTCAAAGCGCAGGCATTGCGTGAACTGATCGGTGCGCGGGAGCGGGTCATTGTCATGGGACACAAAAATACAGACATTGATTCGCTGGGGGCCTGTGTCGGAGTCTGCTGCGCGGCGATGCATTCGGACAAGCCGGTACACATTGTGCTGGGGGATGTTACAGCGAGTATTCGCCCCTGGGTGAATTCCCTGAAAGAAAATATTGAATATTCAGAGGGTGTCTTTGTGAACCACGAGCAGGCGATTCAGCTGACCAATGAGAATACGGTGGTGGTCGTGGTGGATACCAACCGCCCCAGTATGGTAGAGTGTGAGGAACTGTTGTATCTGACCAGAAATATTGTCGTACTGGATCATCATCGGCAGGGTACCGATAAAATTGAAAATGCGGCGCTCTCCTATATTGATCCGGCAGTATCATCTGCCTGCGAGATGGTCACCGAGATCCTGCAATACTATGAGAATGGCATTAAGCCGAAGCCATATGAGGCGGACTGTATTTACGCGGGTATCATCATAGATACGAACAATTTTTTGACAAAGACTGGTATGCGTACCTTTGAAGCGGCCGCATACCTGCGTCGTTATGGTGCAGATGTGACACGAGTGCGGAAAGTGTTCCGCAACGACATGGATACCTATAAGACTCGTGCGGAGGCAGTGCGGCATGCGGAGCTGTTTATGGACAGCTACGCGATCAGCGTCTGCCCGAGCCAGGGGATTGAGAGCCCGACGGTTGTCGGCGCACAGGCAGCGAACGAGCTGCTGAATATCATTGGCGTCAAGGCATCCTTTGTACTGACTGATTACAGCGATAAAATTTTCATCAGCGCCCGTGCGATTGATGAGGTGAATGTGCAGATTATCATGGAGCGTATGGGCGGAGGCGGCCATATGAATATTGCGGGTGCACAGCTCACGGGCGTGGATGTGGATCAGGCGCGTGTGATGCTCAAAGAGGTGCTGACACAGATGACCAAAGAAGGCGCGATCTAGTGGAAAAACTGCCAGTGGCCGGTTTGTAAAATAGAGTTGTTTTTCTGGAAGACAGCCATTCGGATGGGTTGGCTGGTATAAATTAAGAAACAGCAGAAAGGAAATAGTATTATGAAAGTTATTTTATTACAGGATGTAAAATCACTTGGCAAAAAAGGACAGGTAGTAGAGGCAAATGAGAGCTACGCGAGGAATGTCCTTCTGAAAAAAGGACAGGCCAAAGAGGCTACGGGCGTGAATTTGAATGACCTCAAGCTTCAGAAAGCGAACGAAGAGAAGCTTGCGAAGGAGGCACTGGAGAAGGCTCAGAAGATCGGAGAAGAGATCAGGGGCAAAGAGATTCGTGTGGCAGTTAAGGCAGGAGAGGGCGGCCGGGTATTTGGCTCTGTTTCTTCGAAAGAGATCGCGGAGGAAGTGCAGAAGCAGCTTGGATATGAGATTGACAAAAAGAAAATCGTTCTGGATGCGCCGATTAAGGCACTCGGTGTGACTCAGGTGCCGATTCGTCTGCACACAAAGGTGACGACAGAGATACTGGTGCATGTAGTAGAAAAACAGTAACGATTCAGAAATCAGGCCGCTAAGAACGTTGAAGCAGCCCAGCCGGAAAAGAAGGCGTTGTCTGTACAGGAGCAGATAACATCAGGAAGGAGACTGCATTGGAAGAGACAGAGGCTTTATTAAAAAGAGTAATGCCGCACAGTACAGAGGCGGAGCAGTCGGTGATCGGCGCCATGCTGATGGACCGCGAAGCCGTGACTACGGCCTCGGAAATGCTGACCGCTGAAGATTTTTATCAGAAGCAGTATGGCATCCTCTTCGGTGCGATGGTGGAGCTGTATGAGGAGAATCAGCCCATTGATCTGATCACCCTGCAGAATCGTCTCAGAGAAAAGGACGTGCCACCGGAGATCAGCAGCATGGAGTTTGTGCAGGGGTTGGTGAATCTGACCTATACCTCTGCGAATGTCAAAGGGTACGCACAGATTGTCGCGGAGAAAGCGCAGATGCGCCGTCTGATTCGGACAAGCGAGGAAATTGCCGCCACCTGTTATGCCGGGAAAGAAAATGTAGAAGTTATCATGGAGGACACAGAAAAGAAGATTTTTCAGGTCCTTCAGCGAAAATCCGGTGACGATTATACGCCGATCAAAGAGATTGTGCTGAATGCCCTTGATAAAATCGAGGCGGCGAGCCGCACTAAGGGGAGTGTCACGGGACTGGCGACCGGGTTTATTGACCTGGATTATAAGACTTCCGGCTTTCAGCCTTCGGATCTGCTGCTGATCGCGGCCAGACCGTCTATGGGTAAGACCGCGTTTGCTTTGAATATTGCTGAGTACATGGCCTTTCATAACAATCTGACGGTGGCTGTTTTCAGTCTGGAGATGTCAAAGGAACAGCTGGTGAACCGTCTCTTTGCGATGGAGTCCCGGGTGGAATCTCAGGCACTTCGCACGGGAAACCTGAGCGACAGTGAATGGGCAAACCTGATCGAAGCCGCAGGGACAATCGGCCGCTCCAATCTGATCATCGACGACACACCCGGCATCTCTGTATCCGAATTGCGAAGCAAGTGCCGTAAATATAAGCTGGAACACAACCTTGATATCATCATGATAGACTATCTGCAGTTGATGACAGGCAGCAGACGCGCGGACTCCAGACAGCAGGAGATTTCCGATATTTCCCGTTCCCTGAAGGAGATCGCCAGAGAACTGCAGGTGCCGGTCGTGGCGCTTTCACAGCTATCCCGTGCGGTAGAGCAGAGACCGGATCATCGGCCGATGCTTTCCGACCTGAGAGAGTCCGGCGCAATCGAACAGGATGCGGACGTCGTGATGTTTATATATCGCGATGACTATTACAATCATGACACGCAGAAAAAGGATGTCGCGGAAATCATCATCGCCAAGCAGAGAAACGGCCCGATCGGGACAGTCGAGCTGGCATGGCTGCCGCGGTTTACGAAGTTTGCGAATATGAAGAAATAGGGAGTGACGCCGCGCCCCGCACAGGACGTCTTCGGACACGCTTTCGCTTGGAAAACAGCGTAGCGGTACTAAGCTCGGTCTGCGCCTGACGGCTTGACCTTGCTAAGGACCGACGCTGTTTTAACAGTCCTCAGCCGCCCTGTGCGGGGCGCGGCTGGGTTTCACGATGCCCAGGCACACTATGTCTATTGCTTTTCTTGTCATGGTTTTGAGCACTTCTTTTATGTAAAATTTCCTTGAAGATTTGTCGAGATTTTGTTTTTGGTTTGATTTTTGAATTGTTCTATTGTTATTCCCCTGTGCATATAATGATTATTATGATGGTTATGGCGATGACGAAGAAGAGAGTTTGAAGAATGGAGTCATCGACTTTTGCGTGTTTGCAATGTTTACTTTGTGGACAAGATGGATTGGGTGTGCGGCTGGTATGCCGGAATATGCGGGGAGTGTGTTTTTTAATGAGGGATTATGAAGAAGGTACGGGACGGAAGTGTTATACGGTTTCGGAGGCGGTGCAGCGGTGTGGGGTGCCGTCGCATGTGTTGCGGTATTGGGAGGATGAGCTGGGATTGCTGATTGAGCGGACGGCGCAGGGGCATCGTGTTTACAGTGAGGAGGATCTCGCGGTTTTTGAGAAGGTGAAGGAGCTGAAGGAGAAGGGGATTCAGCTTAAGGCTATTCGGCTGCTGCTGGAGGACTCGGAGGAAGGCCGTTGGCTGGGGAAGCTGCTGGGGGAAGAGATGACTGGGGATAAAGGCCTGGGTGCGGATGAGGGGCATGAGGAGGAGAACTCTGGAACGGATGAAGGGTATGACAGGAAAAACTCTGGAGCAGATGAGGGGTGTGACGGGAAAAGCTATGGTGCGAACAAGGAGTGTGGAGAGGAAAGTTTGGGAGCGAATGAGCAGGAAGGGGAGTGCATAGGTTCGGATGAAGCAGAGTGGGAGGAAGCGGATTATGAGATTATTCCGGCTACTGAGGCAGATAATTATCGGCGGTTTGAGGAAATGCTTCGCTGTCTGATTGGCGAGGTGGTTGCGGAGCAGAATGAGCGGCTGGAGCGTACGCTTTCGGAGCGGATTCATGAGGAGATGGAGGATCTGTACATACAACTGCAGCAGGAGGAAGCGCGGCGCGAGGCTGCTTCAGCCGGAGAGCGGAGGGGTTATCGTGTGCCGAAGGAGGGCATCCTGCGGCGTATTCGAAGAATTTTAAACTCTTAGGGGGGCGTCATCTTCGTCCTCCGGACGGAATAAATGATCAAAAAGAGAGCTCCCGCTTCAAAGGAAACGAAAGCCCTCTTTGATTTCTTATGTATCCCGGTAACAGCCTCGTCATCTGAACATTGGCTGTGTCCAGTGGAGTCTTACTCAGCGGAGATCGCTCCTGTCGGACAGACGGACTCGCAGGTACCGCATTCAAGACAAGCATCCGGATCGATTACATACTTGCCGTCTCCCTCAGAAATAGCTTCAGCCGGGCATTCACCTGCGCAGGTGCCGCAAGCTACACACTCATCAGAAATTACGTATGCCATGTTTTTTTCCTCCTTTTAGAATAATGAATGTTGATCAAGATTCTATACCGAATCTTTGCTCTATTCTAATACAAAACAGCAAAATAGACAAGCCTAATCTGAAATTTGCTGTGTTTTTTTACGAGGACATGAAAACAGGACAGGAAAAACAAGGTAATTCTTGCGGAAGAACGCCTTGCATAATTCCCTGTTTCATATTATAATGGCGCTGTCAGAGGAGAGAATGCTGACGGCGCGGATGGAGTCTGCAGGAGAGCAGAGCGCGTACGATTGGTCATGATGTGACCTGCAGCAAGAGCGCAGCGAGGAACACAGCTCGTCCGTACCAAAAGAGAAGGAGGAAATGAATTATGCCGGATACAATTACGAAGGACATGACGATTGGAGAGGTTCTTGAGATCAATTCAGGGCTTGCACCGGTGCTGATGGCCGGGGGTATGCATTGCATCGGATGTCCGGCTTCTCAGATGGAATCCCTGGAGGAGGCAGCTATGGTGCATGGGATTGACCTGGATTTGCTGCTGACCAGACTGAATGCTTATTTGCAGGCAATGCAGAGCTGATGGGAGAGGATTCGAGATAAAGACCTGTAACTGTGAAAGGACGGAGCAGTTACGAAAGCATTCCGGGGGTGAAAGCTTTGCTCCTGAGAATCTTTAGGTGGGAAGGATTTCCCGGCGGAAGGCTGGCGCGGATGGCGGCGGCCTTTTCCTTATAGGATGCACAGAGCCGGGCAAGGTGTTTTGCGGCTGCTGCCGCACCCGGCTTGTGCGGCGAATAGCACATGGAAAGGACGGTAGAATATGCGTGTATTTGATGCGTTCGCGGCGATAGCACCGGGTAAGGCCAGGCAGAGTGTTCACAATACTCTGACGACCCCATGGGGGGAAGACTTTGATTCGGAACATGTGTTGTGCGAATATCCCCGTCCTCAGCTTCGCCGGAAGGATTGGATCTGTCTCAATGGCACCTGGCAGTACACGATTTCGAGGACCGGAAAGCGTCCGAAACACACCGATGGAGATATCCTGGTGCCTTTTTCTCCGGAGAGCAGGCTTTCCGGGGTGAACCGGAAGCTGAAGCCGGGAGAATATCTGTGGTACCAGCGCAGCGTGAAGCTGTCAGAGCTGCCGGAGGGGAAACGTCTTCTGCTGCATTTTGGAGCGGTGGATCAGAGCTGTACTGTTTGGTGGAATGGACATCTGGCCGGGAGAAATGAGAATGGATACCTGCCATTTTCCATTGACGTGACTGACTATTTGAAAGCGGGGAAAAATATTCTGCGCGTACGCGTCCGCGATGATACGGATGAGAACCGGCGCAGCCGGGGCAAACAGTGCCTTCGGCCGGGTGGGATGTTTTACACAGCGCAGAGCGGGATCTGGCAGACCGTATGGATGGAATGGGTGCCGGATAATTACTTGAAGAATCTGAAAATTACGCCGCTGTTTGATGATGGGAAGGTGCGGCTGGAAATGACGCTGGGGAGCCCGGCGGACATTCAGATTCGCCTGAGCTGGGAAAATGATTCCTTTATACATTGTGTGCGCGCGCGTGAGTTTGCGCAGGGCAGCAGCCAGTATACGCTTGAACTTTCTCTGCCCGGGCTTCGACCGTGGACGCCGGAGAAGCCGTTCCTTTATCCGCTGTATATCCAGGCTGGGGATGACGTGGTAGAGAGTTATTTCGCGATGCGCAAGTTTTCCGTTGGAATGGATGACAAACGACATCCCAGGCTGTTTCTGAATAATGAGCCTTATTTTTTCAATGGAGTGCTGGATCAGGGCTACTGGCCGGAGAGCCTGTATACGCCGCCGTCGGATGAAGCCATGCGCGCGGATATACAGAACATGAAAGCGTTGGGATTTAACACGATCCGCAAGCATTTAAAAATCGAGCCGCTGCGCTGGTATTATTATTGTGATCGATATGGCATGGTGGTGTGGCAGGATATGGTAAACGGCGGCGGAAAATACCGTCCGCTTTTGAGCTGTTATTTACCAACCGCGTTTCCCGTCGTGACGGAGCATATTCGGGACGACCGGGGCTGGGCGCACTCTCTGCACGGACGGCCGAACGCAGCCAACCGCCGGCAGTGGGAGAAAGAATGCAAAGAAACGATAGAACTGCTTTACAATTGTCCGTGCATTGCGCTGTGGACGCTCTTTAACGAAGGATGGGGGCAGTTTGATGCGCTGCGTCTGGAAAAGCAGGTGCGTGCGCTTGACCCGACCCGGCTGATCGATCACGCGAGCGGCTGGTTTGACCAGGGCGGCGGAGATATCAAGAGCGTACACAATTATTTCCGCTCCTTGAAAGTGAAGAACGACCGACGGCCGTTTGTACTTTCAGAATATGGAGGATACACGTTTTCCGAGCCGGGACACGTGTACAGTGACGTCCCTTATGGCTATCGCTCTTATTCCTCAAAAGAGGCGTTTACAGACGCCTTAAAAGCCCTGCAGGAAACGATCCGTGAACTGCGCGAAAAGGGACTGTCCGGGGCGATTTATACGCAGCTGTCGGATATAGAGGAGGAAACGAACGGACTGTACACCTGGGATCGGAAAGTCTGTAAGGTGACCAGGATGGAATAGTTGGGAATATTGAATGATAAAGGAGTGGTTTTCTTCCGGATGAGTGCACGATACTGACAATGAACTTGCCATGTTTGCGGTAAAATTTCATAAAAGTTAGCAATAATTTGCTTGTGAATCCATTTCTTGCGTAGTAGAATAAAGGTGATATTTGAATGAAAAAAATGTTGTTGGTTTACAACCCGAAGTCAGGGAAAGGGCAGATACGCTTCAGCCTTTCCAAGATCATCGAACGGTTTTCCGCGGCGGATTATGATGTGACGGTCTATCCGACAAAAGCAGCGATGGACGCCACGGATATTACTTGTACGCGTGCTGCCGACTTCGACATGATCGTCTGCAGTGGCGGAGATGGGACACTGGATGAAGTGGTGACTGGCCTGATGGAGAGCGGAGTCCGCCGTCCGATTGGCTATATCCCTGCCGGCAGCACGAATGATTTTGCGGCCAGTGTCGGGATCCCGCGCCAGATGGAGCGGGCTGCGGATACGGTGGTGGAGGGCAGAGTCTTTCAGTCTGATATCGGGAGATTCAACGGCAGTGATTACTTTGTCTATGTAGCGGCGTTTGGTTTGCTGACAGACGTATCCTATCAGACTAAGCAGGAGCTGAAAAATGTGCTGGGGCATGCCGCCTACATCATCGAGGGTGTAAAGCGGCTGGGCAGCTGGCGTTCTTATTCGATTCAGTTTGAGAGCGAAGAGATGTCCGGCAGCGGCGATTTTATTTATGGTATGGTGGCGAATTCCCATTCTGTCGGCGGATTCAAAGGGCTTCCGGGTACGGATATTGAGCTGGATGACGGCTTGTTTGAGGTTTTACTGGTGCGTACGCCGGGGGATTTACTGGACTGGCAGAAGATGCTCAGCGCGCTTCTTATCAGTGAAGAGAGCAATGAACATGTGATTCGCTTTAAGACCCACCGCCTGGTGGTTCGCTCGGAAGAGCCGCTTGCATGGACCCGTGACGGGGAAGACGGCGGAGAACATCTGGAGGTGGAGCTGGAGAATCTTCCCAGGACGCTGGACATCATGACCGGAGATAATCCGGAAGCGGCCGACGCGCAGATTGCAGAGCAGACACAGGAGCCGGAAATGATTGAACCGGAGGTAGAGCCTGAACTTGCATCTCTGGTGGAATATCTGGAAACTCTGTTCCGGCCGGAAACGGAAGTCTGATGCGTTTGCATGTTTGTCTGGAGCGGGAGCTTCCGGCAGCCTGCTAAGATGACCGGAGAGGAATTGCTGCGGAGGTACCGCCGTCTGGCGGGTATTATTGAGAAAGGAGAGTCCACTGAAAGGAAACGCCGGGAAGACAGATACCGGAGGGTTTTCTCTTTGTGTGGCGGTAAGTGTTTCATGTTGTACATAGGTGTAGACCTTGGAACGTCAGCGGTAAAGCTGCTGCTGATGGATGGAGACGGGAAAATTCAGAACATTGTCTCCAAAGAATATCCACTGTATTTTCCACATCCGGGCTGGTCTGAGCAGAATCCGGAGGACTGGTACGAGCAGACGATGGCAGGACTGAAAGAGCTGCTTTCTGGCTGCGATCACAGCCAGGTGGCGGGCATCAGCTTCGGCGGACAGATGCATGGTCTTGTAATCCTGGATAAGGAGGATCAGGTGATTCGTCCGGCGATCCTGTGGAACGATGGCCGCACACAGGAAGAGTGCGACTATCTGAACAATGAGATTGGCCGCGAGAAGATATCAGAGTATACGGCGAACATTGCCTTTGCCGGTTTTACCGCTCCGAAGCTTCTCTGGGTGAAGAAAAATGAACCGGAGAATTTTGCCCGGATAGAGAAAATCATGCTCCCGAAAGACTACATCGCGTACCGTCTCTCGGGCGTGCATTGCACCGACGTATCGGATGCATCCGGTATGCTCACCTTTGATGTGAAGAACCGCTGCTGGTCGAAGGAGATGCTTGATATCTGTGGGGTTCGCGAGGAACAGATGGCACAGATCTTTGAAAGCTATGAGGTAGTCGGCACGGTACTGCCGGAGATTGCAGAAGAGCTTTCGATTCCGCAGACCGTGAAGGTGATAGCGGGTGCAGGGGACAATGCGGCGGCAGCCGTCGGCACCGGCACAGTTGGAGACGGAGCCTGCAATATTTCTCTCGGAACAAGCGGGACTATCTTTATCTCTTCGGAGAAGTTTGGCGTAGACAAATACAATGCCCTGCATGCGTTCGCGCATGCGGACGGTCATTACCATCTGATGGGCTGCATGCTCAGTGCGGCGTCCTGCAACAAATGGTGGATGGACGAGATCATCGGCACGAAAGATTACGCGGCGGAGCAGGCACAGATTGAAAAGCTTGGCGAGAACCACGTTTATTTCCTGCCGTACCTGATGGGAGAACGCTCTCCGCATAATAATCCAAATGCGCGCGCGACTTTCATCGGTATGACGATGGACACCACCCGCGCAGATATGACACAGGCAGTGCTTGAGGGAGTGGCATTTGCACTCCGGGATTCTCTCGAAGTGGCGAAGAGCCTCGGGATTCAGATTGAGCGCACGAAGATATGCGGCGGCGGCGCGAAGAGCCCGCTCTGGAAAAAGATCATTGCGAACGTCCTGAACCTGAAGGTGGACGTCATCGAGAGCGAGGAAGGCCCTGGCCTGGGCGGTGCTATGCTCGCGGCAGTTGGCTGCGGAGAATATGCTTCCGTGGCGGACGCGGCGGCAAAGATTGTCCGCGTGATTGACACGATCGAGCCGGATCCGGAGCTGGTTGCGAAGTACGAGGCGCGGTATGCGCAGTTTAAACAGGTGTATCCGACCTGCAAGCCGCTGTTCGACGCATTGCTTTAAATGGCGGCTGCCTGACATCCTGTGTGAGAGCAGGCGATGTCTGCGGATAGGAACAGATTATAAAAAGTGTCTGTTTATAGAAAATTTACCCGGACGCCGAATACCGGAGTCCGGGTCATATGAAAGAAGGAGGACAATTCAAATGCAGAACATTCCAAAGGTAAAAATCGGTATCGTCGCGGTTAGCCGTGACTGCTTCCCAGAGTCACTTTCCGTGAACCGGAGAAAGGCACTTGTTGACGCTTACACCGCGAAGTACGATGCGTCAGACATCTATGAGTGCCCGGTCTGTATCGTAGAGAGTGAAATCCATATGGTACAGGCGCTTGAGGACATCAAAGCAGCCGGCTGCGACGCACTTTGCGTATACCTTGGCAACTTTGGCCCAGAGATTTCCGAGACTCTTCTTGCAAAGCATTTTGACGGCCCGGCGATGTTTGTAGCGGCTGCGGAAGAGAGCGGCAAGGATCTGATTCAGGGGCGCGGTGACGCATACTGCGGTATGCTCAATGCAAGCTATAACCTGAAGCTCCGCAATATCCACGCTTACATACCGGAATATCCGGTAGGCACTGCAGAAGAATGCGCAGATATGATTCATGATTTCGTGCCGATCGCGCGTGCGGTCGTAGGACTTCAGAATCTGAAGATCATCAGCTTTGGTCCGCGTCCGCTGAATTTCCTGGCATGCAATGCGCCGATCAAGCAGCTTTACAACATTGGCGTCGAAATCGAAGAAAACTCCGAGCTGGATCTGTTCGAAGCGTTCAATAAGCATGCAGGCGACGAGCGTATTCCGGAAGTAGTAAAGGATATGGAAGCAGAACTCGGTGAGGGCAATCAGAAGCCGGAGATCCTTGCGAAGCTGGCGCAGTATGAGCTGACATTGCTCGACTGGGTAGAAGCGCACAAGGGCTATCGCAAATACGTGGCGATCGCCGGAAAATGCTGGCCGGCATTCCAGACACAGTTTGGATTTGTACCGTGTTATGTCAACAGCCGTCTGACCGGCAGAGGCATCCCGGTATCCTGTGAAGTAGATATCTATGGTGCGCTCAGTGAGTTCATCGGCACCTGCGTAAGCGACGATATCGTGACGCTGCTGGATATCAACAATACCGTTCCGGCTGACATTTACGAAGAGGATATCAAAGGCAAGTTCAATTATACGCAGAAAGATACCTTTATGGGCTTCCACTGCGGCAATACCTGCTCCAAGAAGCTGACCTCCTGCACGATGAAGTATCAGATGATCATGGCGAGAAGCCTGCCGGTAGAAGTGACGAATGGTACGCTGGAAGGCGACATCGTTCCGGGCGACATCACTTTCTTCCGTCTGCAGAGCACTTCGGACAACATCCTTCGCGCGTATGTGGCACAGGGCGAGGTACTGCCGGTAGCGACACGCTCCTTCGGCGGTGTTGGTATTTTCGCAATTCCGGAGATGGGTCGTTTCTATCGCCATGTCCTGATCGAAGGGAACTATCCGCATCACGGCGCAGTAGCGTTCGGCCATCACGGAAAAGCACTCTACGAGGTATTCAAGCTCATCGGCGTATGCCCGGATGAGATCGGATACAACCATCCGAAGAGCGTTCCTTACCGCACGGAGAACCCGTTCGCGTAAGAGATCACAGAGGAAACGTTTCCCCAGTGGGGGACAAAAAGACGAATTGTGACGCAGGCGCGTTTGCGGACAAAGGGCGCGTCTGGTGAGCAGAAAAGAAAGCGGGCGACGATGCAGTGAAAGCGTGGCGTCCGCTTTCAAAGTATAAGGAGAAGATCAAAATGGAAAAGAAGCCTTTTGGAACGATAAACGATGGAGCAGAGGTATCTCTTTACTCCTTTACGAATAAGAATGGCATGACGATGACGGTGACAGAGTTGGGTGCGACGCTGGTGAGTCTGCTTGTCCCGGATCGCGATGGGAATCCGGTTGACGTAGTGCTTGGCTACGATACTCCGCAGGAGTATATCGCAGGCGGCTGCTACTTTGGCGCAGTGATTGCCCCGAACGGGAACCGCATTGACAAAGGCCGTTTTACAATCGGCGGAAAGACCTATCAGCTGCCGATCAATGACAATGAGAACAACCTGCACAGTGGACCGCACGGTGTGGACGAGTGGGTATGGAATGTGGCAAAGATCGACGAGGAGACGAACAGCATTTCCTTCCAGGTACGGATTCCGGATGGCAACAATGGTTTCCCGGGGAACATCGACACGACTGTCACCTATACGCTGACTGAGGATAATGCAGTGGTTCTTCACTATGAGGCAGTATCGGACGCAGACACGGTTGCCAATATGACCAACCACACCTATTTCAATCTGGCTGGCCACGCATCCGGCTCCATTGAAGATCATACCCTGATTCTCACAGCGGATCAGTATACTCCGGTCATTGATTCTCAGGCCATTCCGACCGGTGAGATTGCTCCGGTAGCGGGCACGCCGATGGATTTCCTCACAGGAAAGAAAATCGGCCTGGATGTAGACGCAGACTTTGAACAGCTGAAATATGTCGGCGGCTTCGACCACAACTATGTTCTTCCGGATAATGGCGGCGAGACCCAGAAGATCGCAGAAGCATACTGCGAAGAGAGCGGCATTTGCATGGAAGCCTTCACAGACTGCTGTGCGGTACAGCTCTATGTCGGCAATGCGATCAATGAGCAGACCGGCAAAGGCGGCGTTACCTACCGCAAGCGCCAGGGCTTCTGCCTGGAATCCCAGTTCTGCCCGAATGCGATCAACGATCCTGCATTCAAATCTCCGCTGCTCAAGGCCGGAGAGAAGTATGATACGCAGACAAGCTATCGTTTCTCTGTAAAGGGCTGAGCGCGTAAAAAGCGTACCCGTCTGTACAAGACTGTGAACAGCACGACCTGTTACGCAAAATTCTTTTCATAAGCTTCATTCAGCCATGCCACGGCGGCGTCCAGGCCGTCATTGGAGACTTCAAAGGACTGACAGGTCTTCTGCTCCTCTGGCGTACATTCCCAGCAATAGGGCTGCGGGTACGTCGCGGCTATCAGCTGGTCATCTTTGATAAAAAGATTATACCTCATCTCCCGGTAGCTGCCGGTAAAATTTCTTTTCTTCAGAAAGGCCAGAGAAATCTGGCCTTTTAATGTAAAATAAGAATGCTCCATCTGCTTCTTCCGATCCTTCCGTTAACTGCAACAGTTATCAGCAGATAAAACTGCATCGCCTGGCTTCCACTTCACGCAGCACTCATTCATTTCGATGCTGTCTTGAATAGCTACGATTATACAGGATTGACGATAAGCGGTCAAATGGATTTTGGACAGCGGCTGTCTGCGCTTATTCCTGTTTTTCATCGGGCGCGTTTTTGCCGTTGACCTTTTCTGCCGGGACAAATTCCAGCAGATCTCCTATGGTACAGTCCAGGGCGGTACAGAGCCGGGCGAGCACGGAGATATCCAGTCTGGCGATGTCGTTGTTGCAGTAGTGGTTGATCTGCGTGCGCTGCATTTCGGCGCGGTGTGAGAGGCGGCTTTTGCTGATATGGCGCTCCTCAATCAGCTCGTCCAGATGAATCCGGATGGTTCCATAAGTTTGTTCTTCCATAGCGTTTATCCTTTCTTTTGTAAAAATAAGTCTATATGTCTCAAATCTATGTATATATACCAGTATGCACCAAATAGAGTCAGAAAAACAGTTGCAGGATGAGAGACATAACATCCTACACATAATATCTTGCACATAGGAGACGTCATATGGAGCGCTTATCACAAATATTTGAAAAGTCAATATTGTGCTAATGAAAGCGGATCAGGTCGATTCAAACGTACTTTCCGGGATTATAAAATGTGATTCAGAAAATATTTCTTTTGCCTGTGTGCATGCAAAGGTGCGCATGCCTGTATCAGGCAATTACTGGAGGTAAGGATGAAAACAGCGTTAATTACGGGAATCACAGGGCAGGATGGTTCTTATCTTGCGGAGTTTTTACTGGAAAAAGGATATGATGTGCACGGTGTGATCCGCCGCTCTTCGGTAGATTTCAGAGAACGCATTGCACACCTGGAAGGGCAGGAGCGTTTCCACCTTCATTACGGGGATCTGGGGGACTCGATGAGCCTGGTCTCTGTCATAGGGAGCGTGCGCCCGGATGAGATTTATAATCTGGCGGCGCAGAGCCATGTGCAGGTCAGCTTTGATGTGCCGGAGTTTACGGCAGATGTGGACGCAACCGGCGTTCTCCGCATTCTGGAAGCGGTACGCCTCACCGGATTAAAAGATACCTGCCGCATTTACCAGGCTTCGACGTCGGAACTGTATGGAAAGGTGGAGGAGGTGCCGCAGAATGAGAAGACGCCTTTTCATCCTTATAGTCCTTACGCGGTAGCGAAGCAGTATGGCTTCTGGATTACGAAGGAATACAGGGAAGCTTATAATATGTTCTGCTGTTCGGGCATTTTATTTAACCATGAATCGGAGCGCAGAGGGGAAACGTTTGTTACCAGGAAAATCACGCTGGCTGCGTCAAGGATAGCGCAGGGAAAGCAGGACAAGCTGTATCTGGGCAATCTGTCGTCAATGCGGGACTGGGGCTATGCGAAAGACTATGTGGAGTGCATGTGGCTGATTCTTCAGCATGATACGCCGGAGGATTTTGTGATAGCGACTGGAGAACAGCATTCCGTCCGGGAATTTGCGACGCTGGCGTTTCATTATGCCGGGATTGAGCTTGCATGGCAGGGTGAAGGCATGGAGGAAAAGGGGATTGACAAGGCGACTGGCAGGGTGCTGGTGGAAGTCAGCCCGGATTTTTACCGCCCGACGGATGTGGTCAATCTCTGGGGAGATCCCTCGAAAGCGAAAAAGGAGCTGGGATGGAATCCGACGAAGACTTCCTTTGAGCAGCTGGTGGAACGGATGGTGAAGTACGATATGGGAAAGGTCGCCGTAGAGCGGGCGGAGGAGCACATTCGCTGCAACCTGGAGGAATACCTGGAGAAAGGGGTCATTAAGTAATCATGATGGAAAAAGAAGCGAAAATCTATGTGGCCGGTCATCGCGGAATGGTTGGCTCGGCGATTGTGCGGGAACTGAACCGTCAGGGCTATCATAAGATTGTGACCCGTACCCATAAAGAGCTCGATCTGACCCGGCAGGATGCGGTGGAAGCATTTTTTGCGGAGGAGAAGCCGGAGTATGTATTTCTGGCTGCGGCTAAGGTGGGCGGAATCGTGGCGAATGAGAGCGCACTGGCGGATTTCATGTACGACAATATGATTCTGGAGATGAATGTCGTTCATTCCGCGTGGAAAAATGGCTGCAAAAAGCTGGAATTCCTCGGTTCCTCCTGTATTTATCCGCGCCTGGCTCCGCAGCCGATGGCAGAGAGCTGCCTGCTGACCGGAGAACTGGAAAAGACGAACGAAGCGTATGCGCTGGCAAAGATCAGCGGCCTGAAATACTGTGAATTTTTAAATCGTCAGTATGGGACGGACTATATTTCCGTGATGCCGACGAATCTTTACGGCCCGAATGACAACTATCATCCGACGCACAGCCATGTGCTTCCGGCTCTGATCCGCCGCTTTCACGAGGCGAAGATGGAGGGAAAGAAAACAGTGACCTGCTGGGGAGACGGCAGTCCGCTGCGTGAATTTTTGTATGTCGACGACCTTGCCAATCTGTGTGTATTCCTGATGAACCACTACAGCGGCAACGAGACGGTCAACGCCGGCACCGGCAAGGAGCTGACGATCAAAGAACTGACGGAGCTGGTGGCAAAAGTGATTGGTTATGAAGGGGAGATTCTCTGGGATCCGAGCAAGCCGAACGGCACGCCGAGAAAGCTGCTGGATGTGAGCAAAGCAACGGCGCTTGGGTGGACATATAAGACGGAACTGGAGGATGGCATCCGCCTGTCCTATGAGGATTTTCTGAATAATCCCATGAGAGCGGAAAGGTAAGAGGCCGGATTCGATATAAGAGGTGCGTACAATATGAATATTGTTTTACTTTCTGGCGGTTCCGGAAAACGGCTCTGGCCGCTGTCCAACGATATCCGCTCGAAGCAGTTTATAAAAATTTTCAGAAAAGAAGACGGAAGCTATGAGTCCATGGTTCAGCGTGTCTATCGCCAGATAAAGGCAGTGGATGCGGATGCGACCGTGACCATTGCAACCTCAAAGACTCAGGTTTCCGCGATCCACAACCAGCTCGGGGAAGAGGTGGGAATATCCGTGGAGCCGTGCAGGCGGGACACCTTTCCGGCGATTGCGCTGGCCACGGCCTATCTGCACGATGTCCAGGGCGTGTCTTCGGACGAGGCGGTGGTGGTGTGTCCGGTGGATCCGTATGTGGAGGATGATTATTTCCAGGCTCTGAAATCGCTGGGTGAGCAGGCGGCGAAGGGAGAGGCGAATCTGGTATTGATGGGCATCGAACCGACCTATCCCAGTGAAAAATATGGCTATATCATCCCGGCGGCAAAATCTCAGACGAGCAGAGTGGAGACATTTAAGGAAAAGCCGGATGTGAAAACCGCGAAAAAATACATCGCGCAGGGAGCACTCTGGAACGGCGGCGTATTTGCCTACAAATTAAAATATGTGCTGGAAAAGGCACACGAACTGATTGACTTCACAGACTATGCGGATCTGTTCGACAAATATGAGACGCTGACGAAAATCAGCTTTGACTATGCCGTGGTGGAAAAAGAGCCGGAGATTCAGGTGATGCGGTTTGCAGGGGAATGGAAGGATCTGGGTACCTGGAACACTCTGACGGAGGCGATGGATGAGCCCACCATCGGTGAGGCGGTGCTGAATGATACCTGCGAAAATGTGAGTGTGATTAATGAGCTGAACGTTCCTGTTGTCTGCATGGGGCTCACAGATGTGATTGTATCCGCAAGTCCAGAGGGAATTCTTGTCTCGGATCGGGAACAGTCCAGCTATATTAAGCCGATCGTGGATCAGATTACACAGCAGATTATGTTTGCGGAAAAATCCTGGGGAAGCTTTCGCGTGATTGATGTGGACGAGGGCAGCCTGACGATTAAGGTGACGCTGAATCCCGGGCACAGCATGAATTATCACAGCCACCTAAGACGCGACGAGATATGGAATGTCACATCGGGCGAGGGCACGGTGATCGTGGATGGCATGGAGCAGCCGGTGAGGGCCGGAGATGTGGTGACCATGCAGGCCGGATGCCGTCATACGGTTTCCGCTGTGACGGAGCTGAAGCTCATAGAGGTTCAGCTGGGAGAAGAAATCAGTGTGCATGACAAGCAAAAATTCGACCTTGAGTCCTGAACGGATTCCGGCACAATTTCATAGCAGGCCATTTCTGCTCTCCCCGGTTGGAAAGGATTTTCTCTGGGGAGGAACCAGGCTGAATGACGATTTCGCCAAAGGAATTGATTTGCACCCGCTGGCAGAGACCTGGGAATGCTCTACGCATCCGGACGGATTAAGCGTAGCCGCAACCGGAGCATTCAAAGGAAGGACACTTTTGGATGTTTTAGAGGAACACCCGGAGTATCTGGGAACCCATCCCAGGGCAGGCAAAGGGCTGCCGATTCTGATGAAATTGATCGACGCGAAGAAGGATCTTTCAGTGCAGGTGCATCCGGACGATGATTATGCAAAAAAATACGAAAATGGCTCTCTTGGGAAGACCGAACTGTGGTATGTCCTGGACGCAACAAAGGATGCGAAGCTAATCTATGGCTTTTACAACGATACCGATGAGGAGACGATCCGCAGAAGTCTGGCAGAAGGAACGGTGGAGAAGTATCTTCAGAAGGTCCCCATCCGAAAAGGAGATGTGTTTTTTATCCCTGCCGGACAGGTTCATGCCATCGGGGCGGGGGCTTTGATCGCAGAGATACAGGAGAGCTCCAATCTGACCTACCGGATGTACGATTATGATCGGGTCGATAAAAATGGAAAGCCCAGAGCGCTTCAGATTGAAAAGGCGCTGCAGGTGGCCAATTTAAAAAGCAGCGCAGAGCCGAGGCAGCCGATGCGAACCTTAAAATTCCGCCCCGGCGCCGCGGTGGAATTGCTGTGCCGCTGCAAATATTTTGAAGTCTCGCGTCTTCTGCTAAACACAGAGCGAGTGCGGGAAATGGTCATGCTGCAGGCAGGACGCAATTCCTTTGAAGTCCTGCTCTGTACGGAAGGCTGCGGCATTCTGTTTTTTGAAGAGGATTCCCTGCCGTTTTATAAGGGCGACTGCATTTTTATTCCAGCTGCCTCGGTGCCGATCCGGATACATGGAAAAGCGCAATTGCTGGAGGTGAGCTGCTAGCAGCCTGATTCCATGTGCATTCTGCGAACCATATCGATGGCAAGCAGCAAAATCTTTCGCATATCCCGTATTTCACTCTGTCCGTTTCAGGAATTCTATGTTACAATAATAAAATCGTTCCGAACAGGAGCCTGCTGTTCGGGACTAGTACATCGTCTTCCAAATAGCTCGACTTTAGACGCAGGATGAATTTTCATATGCAAGGCGGAAGAAGGAGGCGTAGCGGTGGCTACGTCGACTGATGACAACGAAGCAGATGGAAATTCAGGCAAGTATAAAGTCGAGATAATTTGGAGACGAGGTACTAGGATTAAGTCATATCAAATGTGAGGGGAATCCATGGGAAAAACACTGATATTAATCATTGATATGCAAAACGGGTTTCAGAATGCGTACACAGAAGGCCTGGATCAGAAAACGCTATGCTTCCTGGATCAGCTGGAAGAGAAAGGCGCCGATGTTCTGATCGCCGGAACCTGCTATGTGAATCATGAACAGACCGCCTGTTATTGTTTTGAAGGATGGAAAGCCTGTATGGCCGGGTCAAAAGAGGCCGAGATTCTTGATTCCCTGCGGCCGCGGATGCAGCAAATCTTCCGGAAAGACAAGTACAGCTGCTGGAACGGAGAAATGCGGCAGTTTGTGCGGGAAAATGACATTGAAAAGGTCTATTTTACCGGTGTCAATACCGGATGCTGTGTGCTGCACAGCGCGTTCGATTTCTACAATGATCTGGTAGACTGTTCTGTGATCGAAGATCTCTGTGCTTCCACCTCCGGCGTCCGGGAACACGAAGCGGCGCTGATTGTCCTGAGAAGCTGCATCACAAAAGAACGGGTGATTCCGGCAGAACAGGCGGTTGAAGAGATACTCCTTCATCAAGGCGCGAAGCAGGGCAGGCAGTAAATAAAATATTGGAGAATGATCAATATGTTTAAAAATGTAATTGTAAAAAGACCGTGCAGCCGCATTACGGAGGGCATCACTTCTGTGCCAGAGCTGGGGAAACCGGATTATGCCCTGGCATTAAAACAGCATGATGCTTACATAGATGCGCTAAAAAGCTGCGGCGTAACCGTGACTGTTCTTGATGCGGATGAGGCTTTTCCGGATTCCTGCTTTGTGGAGGATACGGCGGTACTGACGCGCAGATGCGCCATCATTACCAATCCGGGTGCGGCTTCCAGAAATAAAGAAGTGGAGGCTATGATCCCGGTTATCCGGCAGTTTTACCGTGAGGACTGCATCGAATACATCCAGGCGCCAGGTACCCTTGAGGGCGGCGATGTCATGATGGTGGGGGATCATTTTTACGTTGGCCGCTCGGCCCGCACGAATGCGGAAGGAATCCGGCAGTTTATTTCAATACTGGAGAAATATGGCTTGTCCGGATCTGAGGTAAAGCTTGAGAAAGTACTCCATCTGAAAACCGGCGTTAATTATATTGAGCATAACAATATGCTGGTGACTGGAGAATTTATTGATAAGCCGGAGTTCAGAGAATATCACAAATATATTATCCCGGAGGAAGAGGCTTACGCGGCAAATTGCATCTGGGTGAATGAGCATGTCATTGTCCCGGCAAATTTTCCAAAGACGGCACAGATTGTAAGGAATGCCGGGTATGATGTGATTCTTGTTGACACCTCAGAGTACAGGAAAATTGACGGCGGGCTGAGTTGTCTGAGTCTGCGGTTTTAATTAAGGAAAAAGAAAACCCGCAGATCGGCCATTTCTGATCGGTCTGCGGGCGAAAAGGGGAGGATAAGGACTTCACGGTTTCAGAACGTTTATCAGAGTTTAAAACGGGATGACTTCGTCCGCAATCTACGCGGGAGAGGTTACCCCGTTTCATGCTGATTTGGAAAAATGGTGTAGAAAGTGGTGTAGAGGGGAAAATGGTGTATATACATGGCGAGTGCGTGAGCAATCAGAAAGATTGCTTTTTTTTGTATGGTAAGAATCGGCACAGTGTGCTATACTTTGAAGTAAGATTTGTTATATCGGAACGATGATGAAGGGGGCAGATCCTATGGCCAGGACATTTAACACAGAGGGTTACTGTGATCCGAATTATAATTATATGGTAGATTTGACCGGGAGACTAGTCCAGATCAAGGCTATGGTTGATAATGGAAAATATTTCACGATCAACAGGGGGAGACAGTATGGTAAGACGACTACACTGATTGCGTTGGAAGGATATCTGGAGCCGTATTATCAAGTGATTAGTCTGGATTTTCAGATGCTCAGCAGTGCCTGCTTTGAGAATGAGGCGAGTTTTGTCTCTTCTTTTTCTAGAGAGATCCTCTATGCGGCTGAATCCATGCCGGTTCAGGTGAAAGCAGAACTGGAATCTTATTCGCGTGGAAATGATTCTGAACTGACTTTGCCGGTTTTATTCAAGACGCTGGAAAAATTTTGCCGGGAATCGGATAAGAAGCTTGTCCTGATGATTGATGAAGTGGATTCTGCCAGCAATAATCAGGTATTTCTGGATTTTCTTGCACAGCTTCGGGCTTACTATCTGAAAAGAAGAAAAGTAACTACATTCCAGTCTGTGATCCTGGCAGGTGTACATGACGTTCGTAGTATTAAACGAAAAATCAGGCCAGAGGAAGATCACAAAGCGAATAGTCCCTGGAATATTGCAGCAGATTATACTGTGGATATGAATTTTTGCGCAGACGAGATAGAGGTAATGCTCATGGAATATGAGAATGATTATAGTACTGGCATGGATGTAAAATCTATGGCGCAGAGTATTTATGATTATACATCTGGTTACCCTTATCTTGTTTCAAGACTTTGTAAGCTTATCGATGAAAAAGTCACTGGGGGCGGTATGTTTCCGGATAAAAGCAGCGCGTGGACAAATTCGGGCTTTCAGGCAGCTTTGAAAATGCTGTTGGAAGAGACAAATCCACTTTTTGAGTCTCTGATGAATAAATTGTACGATTATCCGGAACTTAATTCTGTAATCTCACACTTACTGTTTCAGGGAGAAAAGATACCGTATAATCCGGATGATATTGCAATGAAGGATGCAATGATGTTTGGTTTTGCAAAGGTGCAGGATTCGTCTGTTCAGATAGCAAATCGGATTTTTGAGACCAGATTGTATAATAAATACCTTCTGACCTCCAGAGAGCAATGCAGTGAGATGTTTTCAGAAGGCTCCAGATGGAGGTCTCAGTTTGTTATAGACGGATATCTGGATGTCCGGCGTGTGCTGGAGAAGTTTGTGGAAACATTTGATTTCCTGTATGGCGACAGAGATGAGACTTTTGTAGAAGACGAAGGCAGACGGTATTTTATGCTTTTTCTGAAGCCTATTATTAATGGAAGCGGAAACTGTTATGTGGAGCCTGAGACCAGAAATCGGGAACGAATGGATCTCGTGATTGATTATCTTGGAAGGCAATACGTATGCGAACTTAAAATCTGGCACGGCAATGCTTATAATGAACGCGGAGAGGCTCAGTTGTCTAAATACCTGGATTACTTCCATCTGAAGAAGGGATATATGCTGAGCTTCAACTTTAACCAGAAGAAAGAAATCGGGGTGAAAGAGATTATTCTTGGAGACAAGGTACTGATAGAGGCGGTGGTTTGAACTTAACAGAGCATTCAAAGGGAACCACTTGATAGTGGTTCTTTTTTTGGGTAAAAAAATGCCAGAGTGGAAACCTGAACGGTTAAATGTTCGCATACAAGAGGACATGGAAGAACCTTTAAAGACACAAATCTATAAGAAACTTGGGTATACCGTTGAATTCATTCGAGAAGATAAAAATCCAAAATTGTGCAAGTATTTTTTATCAAAGCATATCATTTGATAAATTTTGGTTTTTAGGTGAAATGTGATGAAGGAACGAAAAGAAATTTTGGACTACGTAATGACGCTGCCGGATGTGTATATGGACGCACCGTTCCATGATGACAACTGGAGAAGAAATAACTGAAAGTGAAATTTACGAAGCATCTGCCGGAAACGGCAGATACAACTACATTGTTGAATGCAGGTGCCCTTCTTGCGGGGGTGAGTTTATCCCGTCTTAAGTTGGTCCAATAAAATGGTGTAGAAAGTGGTGTAGAAGGAAAAATGGTGTATAAATTTTTTGCGTTGGAAGCGACAAATCCTAAAAAATGAATATTGAAGGTTTACACTGAAGATTTTCAAACGTTTTTCAAAAAATAACTAATGTAAAACAAATTTTTGATTTACAAAGCAGGAACGAGGTGTTATCATATATAGACACTATGGAAGTGTGTCCTCACATACGGTTGGCGGCACTAAGGCTCAGGAGGTGGAAGTAATTGCTGATATCCTATCGATTTAATAATTTTTGTTCCTTTTGGGGAGAGTACGAGTTTTCAATGGAGGCTCCTGGCGGAAAGGTGATGAGGAGGTATCCGGACAATTATGTGAAACAGGATACTGGGGTTAGCTGCCTGAAAACGGCTGTAATTGTCGGAGAGAATGCTGGTGGTAAGTCAAATTTTATGGAGAGTCTTCAGTACCTGAAATCGTTGTTTGCTGATAATGAAGAGGTGAAGACATTTCCGCCTTATTTGAATGTGGCCAGCAAGGAAGAAGCCGAAGTCCCCTGCCAGTCTTTTGAATTAAAGATTGCGTCTGAAAATGGGAAGATTTACCGATATCTTCTTGAGATTGATGCAATCGGCATCCGATGTGAGGAACTGTATATGAGCAGCAGCTACAAAAGCAGAGAGACCACCTTATTCATTGTAAGACGAAGTGTGGGGACGTCTCGGCCGCAATATGATATTTCAGGGGTAAGCAGCAATCAGATCCTGCGGGGACATACAGCATGGCAGCCGGGAATCGGGCTGGTCATAACGAAATTTGCGATACTGAGCGATGAGCACGCTTTGGCCGTGACCAGTTGGGTGAATGATCAACTGTCAGTGGAAAAATCCAATCGTGTGGAGCAGGATTCCTTAAAGCGGCTGAGCAGCGATCTGGAAATACTGAAGGATCCTCGCTATGTGGAAATATTCCGCATGGTGGATTATAGTATTTGCGGAATTGAAGTAGATGAGGAAAAGCCTTACAGTAAGACTGTAATTATCCGTAAAAATAAAGAGGGACAGGAATTGCGCCGCGAGCTTTCTATGGATTCTGCGGGCGTACGGGAGTTCTTCCGGTGGGCTGTACAGATTCATCATGTGGTATATGAGAATAAAACAATTCTTGCGGATGAGATGGATCGTGTGCTGAATCCGGTTTTGTCCGACCGGGTGATTGCTTTCATTAATGGGAAACAGCATCATGGGCAATTTATCTTCTCGACACACAACGTTCTGCACCTGAATCTCGTTATGTATATGAAAGAACAGATTTATTTTATCACAAAGGATAAGGATACACTGATTTCAGAATTATACTCTTTAGCGGATTTTCCGGAGGTTCGCTACGAGACAGCGAAGATTTATGAGTTCTATATGAAGGGGATTCTGGGAGGTACTGCTTATGAGTAGACCGAAGAGAGAACTGAAAAAGAAGTTTATAGTATTCTGCGAAGGAGATACGGAATATCACTATATCGATCAGATGCGGAAAACGCAGGGGGTAGAAATATCCATTAAGCCAATCAATATGCCTTTAAGGGCAAGACGGATGTATATCATTATCTGAATAGCGGAGATAACAGCTACCAGAATATGTTGCGGCGACTGGCTGCGGATTATAATCATAAATTTCTGAAGAATACCTATGTAGTAATGAAGAAGCTTTTTGATATAGAAATAAAAGATACGATTGTAAACTTTGATCATCTGTCTTATAAAGGAAGTAATATAGAAGAGTTCTTCGATGTGATTGAATGGTAATGTATGGAGAAATCGACAGCGCGGCAGCCGAATGTGGTAAGGTTATCTGAGCGATTGCAGACAGTTGATGGATGCAAGGTGAATTTAAGATTATTGGGAAAATGGTGTATAGGCCGATCTTTGCGCTATCTGGCAACAGCTGGCAACACCATAAACAGGCAGCGTAACCCGCAAGAAAACCCGCAAATCGGCCATTTCTGACCGGTCTGCGGGCGAAAAGGGGAGGATAAGTATTTATTTTTATCCTTTGTACAGTTCTCATGGTGCCGGCTTTGCTTTGGAGGGGGATCCGAAGCATTGGCATATGAGTATCTCATCCGGAAATTTCACAGAAGCTTTTGCACTTAAACTGTGAGGTGTTTTCCTGTGAGACTAGTCATAGTATGACCGATATGCGAGAGAATATTCACCGGAGATGAAAAAAATGATAAATCAGTTTTCGAGAACGGAGCTTTTATTAGGCCGGGAGGCGATGGAAAAGCTTTTTCACGCACGAGTGGCCGTGTTCGGGCTTGGCGGTGTGGGAGGGTATACTGTGGAAGCACTCTCCAGAAGCGGGATCGGCACGCTGGATTTGATTGACGATGATAAAATATGTCTGACGAATCTGAACCGCCAGATTTATGCTTTGCAGAATACGATTGGAAAATATAAGGTGGATGTGGCCGAGGAGCGGATTTTGCAGATCAATCCGGAAGCCAGGGTAAATAAATATAAGACGTTTTATATGCCGGAGACCGCGGCGCAGTTCGACTTTTCTCAGTATGATTATGTGGTAGATGCGATTGACACGGTGACCGGGAAGATTGCGCTGGTAGAGCAGGCGGAAGCGGCGGGGACGCCGATCATCAGCTGTATGGGAGCCGGAAATAAGATGGATGCTTCCGCACTGGAGGTCGCGGATATTTATGAAACGAGTATTTGTCCTCTGGCGCGCGTGATGCGCCGTGAATTAAAAAAACGCGGGATCAAAAAGCTGAAAGTGGTTTATTCCAGGGAACCGGCAATGACGCCGGTGGGAGATGGAGAAGAAGACGGGACGGAAAGCTGCTGTGCGCAGGAGGATTGTCCGCCTGAAATAGATACAAATCATACCAAACGCCGCCAGGTACCGGGAAGCAATGCATTTGTCCCGGCTGTGGCAGGGCTGATGATCGCGGGTGAGGTGGTGCGGGATCTGAGCCGTGTCGTTACAGGCTGCTCTGTTTCCGCCGTGCCGCGCCATATTTTACCAGCTTGCGTATGATGTCGTATATGACCGCAAAGACTGGCACACCGATGATTACGCCGATGAATCCGAACAGGCCGCCGAAGGTGAGAATGGCAAACAGCACCCAGAAGCTGGACAACCCTGTCACGTTTCCCAGAATCCTGGGGCCGAGAATGTTGCCGTCAAACTGCTGCAGGATCAGGACAAAAACAAGGAAGATCACGGCTTTCACCGGGCTGACCATCAGGATCAGCAGAAAAGAGGGGATTGCTCCGATGTATGGCCCGAAAAAAGGGATGATATTGGTCACGCCCACGATGACACTGACCAGCATTGCGTACGGTATTCGGAAAATCAGCATTCCGATGAAACAAATGATTCCGATGATCAGGGAATCGACCAGTCGGCCGTTGATATATCCGCTGAATACTTTATCTGTGTACTGCACTTCACGCAGAATCCGCCCGGACCATTTTTCTCCGAATACGCTGTAGTTGATCAGCCTCGCCTGCGAGGCGAATTTTTTTCTGCTTCCCAGAATGTAAATGGCGGCTATGAGACCGATCAGAACATTGGAAAAAACTGAAACAACACTGGATACACTGCTGGATATGTTCCCTATCAGAATTTCGATATTTGGGATTACGTTGGTTCGAATCCAGCTCGGAATCGAGGTTGAGAAGCTCTCTGAAAATTCCTGGATGTAGTTGCTTAAGGTCTCGTTGTCATCGAAGTATTGCAGAAGCCAGTCGGAAGCTGCTTCAATGCTGGAGGGAATCAGGCGCAGGATGGAATAAATGCTGTCCAGCAAAGTTGGCAGCACCATAATCAGAAGAATCAGGATTACCGCCAGTCCCAGAGCCATCGTAAGCAGGACGCTCAATCCTGGAATCAGCTTCATGGGTGCTTTTTTATGTTTGCTGAAAAAGATGGTCAGTTTTTCCTCGATGAAATTACAGTTGGGCTTTAAAATATAGGCAATGACAGCCCCTATGATAAAGGGCATCAGCACATTCTGAAGCATACGGAACGTTTGTGCGATTCCGTCAAATCGAAATATCACAAAAAATAAAAGAATGCTCATCGCTGCCGCACCGAAGAGTGTCAGCATCAGACGGATGTAGCTTTTATTAATTTCCTTTTTATTCATATCAGATTTTTCCTCCCGGCTTTTTGCCTTCCTTCAGTCAGATTTCCAGTGTAATTTCTTTCGGTAAAATAGCATAGCAAAGGATAAAAATCAATAGACAGATCAGCCTGAATGTGAAAAAACGAGAAGACTTTACTTGTGTTTTAGGACTGGATACGTTATGATGACTTTAAATGAACTATGAACATGCGGGAGGTATTTATGAGCAAATCACAGAATTTTCAATGGAACGAAATGACGATGGGTGTCTGCTATTATCCGGAACACTGGCCGCAAGAGCTGTGGGCGCAGGATCTGGAGCGGATGCTGGATGCGGGGATTACTGTAATACGAATTGCGGAATTTGCCTGGAATAAGGTAGAACCGCAGGAGGGTGTTTTTACATATGAGTTTTTTGGACAGTTTCTGAACCTGTGTGCTGAAAAGGGAATGAAGGTGATTTTCGGTACGCCTTCGGCGACGCCGCCTGCGTGGCTGACTGAAAAATATCCGGAAGTGTTGAATTGCGACGAAGCCGGTGTCCCTTACCGGCACGGCGGGAGGCGGCATTACAATTATAATTCATCGATCTACCGGGAACTGGTGGCGCGGATTGTGGAGCAGCTGGGCGCGCATTATGGAAAGCATCCGGCGATTGCGGGCTGGCAGATTGACAATGAGATCAACTGTGAGATCTGTGAATTCCACTCGGAAGCAGATATGGCGGCGTTCCGGGTCTTTCTTCAGGAAAAATATGGGACTCTGGAAGCGTTGAACGAGGCCTGGGGGACGACGTTCTGGAACCAGACCTACACAGACTGGCAGCAGGTGCGCATACCAGGGCCGCTTTTGAATGACGGTTACAATCCGCACCAGCATCTGGACTATTATCGGTTTATTTCCGAGAGTGCGCTTTCTTTCTGCAAGATGCAGGCGGATATTCTGCGCAGATATAAAAAAGAAGACGATTTTATTACGACAAACGGTATTTTCTGGAATATGGACAACCACCGTATGGCGGAGGAAAGCCTGGATGTCTACACCTATGATTCGTATCCGAATTTTGCTTATTCGGTTGACGCTGATCCATTGCACTCGACGGATTTGAATGACAGGCACTGGTCGAAAAATCTGGCTGAGGTGCGCTCGGTCTGCCCGCATTTTGGAATTATGGAGCAGCAGTCCGGCGCAAATGGCTGGACGACCCGGATGGAAGCGCCTGCGCCGCGCCCGGGTCAGCTTACCTTATGGGCGATGCAGAGTGTCGCGCAGGGGGCAGACTATATCTCCTTCTTCCGCTGGCGTACCTGCTGCATTGGCACGGAGATTTACTGGCACGGCATTCTGGATTACGATAATCGTGACAACCGGAAGCTGGCTGAGGTAAAAGAGTTTTATCAGAAGTTCAGGAAGCTGGACGCGCTCTGCGGTTCCGAATTTACGGCGGCTTTTGGATTCCTGAAGGATTATGACAACGAGTGGGATACCAATGTGGACAAATGGCACCGCCGCATCGCATCTGCCAGCGAGAAGGCAATTTTTGAAGCGTCCGAGCTGACGCATACGCCATATGATTATCTGTATTTGCGCGAAAATATGACATCGGATGAGCTGAGCCGTTATCCGGTGCTGATTTATCCGCATCCAGTTATCATGACAGAAGCGCGCGCGGCTCTTCTTGGGCAGTATGTGGAGCAGGGCGGCACGCTGATTCTCGGCTGCCGCAGCGGTTATAAGCAGGAGAACGGGAAATGTGTCATGCTGCCGCAGCCGGGGCTTTTACAGGCATTGACAGGGTCGGATGTGCGTGATTTCACGTTTACGAGTCCGGCGGAGGAGCCGGTGTATGCAGTATGGACGCAAGAAAGATCAGATACGGTATTACAGTCGGAAATACGCACCGAGATGCCGGTATTTAATGATATATTTGAGTCGGCAGATGCGGACGCAAAGGTGCTGGCTGTGTATTCCAACAGTTATTACGCGGGCAAAGCGGCGGTGATGGAAAAGAAAACGGGACGCGGACGCACCATCCACCTCGGCAGCGTTTTTTCCAGGGAAATCGTGAAGCTGCTGCTGGAGTATACGGGGGTACTTTCCCCATTTGATTCTGTCGTTGATGCGCCGGAGGGCGTGGAAGTGGTGCAGCGGAAAAGAGACGGGCGTTCCTGGCTGTTTGTGCTGAACTTCCAGCCGGTACCGCAGACGATTCTTCTGAAGGCACCTGTGCGGAGTGTTTTTGAAGAAGGTCAGGTGTCGGGAGAAAAAATTCTGGCGCCGTTTGAAGTGGAAGTATTTGAGGAAAGAATATAGTAGATTGAAAAAACGGACTCCTGTGGCTGCACGCTTGCGGGGAGGTTGGCTGCGGAGCAGGTTTTGCCGAAGAATTTCATATGGAGGAAATGAAAAGTGAAAGAATACATCAAAGGAGCAAACCCTTATATGCCGCTGTGGGAGCATGTTCCGGACGGAGAACCGCGCGTATTTGAGTATGGCGGGGAAAAGCGGGTTTATGTTTATGGTTCCCATGATACCATGCGGACACAATATTGCGGAAAGGATTACGTAGTATGGAGTGCGCCGGTGGATGACCTGACGGATTGGAGCTATCACGGAACCTGCTATGAGACGAGTGACGGCAGTGTCCTTTATGCGCCGGATGTGGTGCAAAAGGGCGACATGTTTTATCTGTATTCTGCAGAGCAAAAGGGCTCCTGTGTCTATGTCTCTGAATCGAAAAGCCCCACGGGACCGTTTATTAATCCCAGGAAAACCGATCTTGGCTTCGACCCGGGCATTCTTGTGGATGACGACGGAAGAGTATACGCGTACTGGGGATTCTGCGCGTGTTATTGCTGTGAATTGAATGAGGATATGGCGACGATCAGGGAGGGAACGCTGCATGCGCATCCGATGGAGCACACGATTGCGTCATGGCTTAAGGAGGAGGATGGACACACAGGAGCTGAGGATGCCTTTTTCGAGGCTTCTTCTCCCAGAAAGGTGTTTGGAAAGTATGTTTACATCTACTCCAAGCGATATTTTACACCGGTGCCGGAGCTGGGCGTTTACACGGAAAACAATGGCTTTTTGTCATACAAATACAGCGACAGTCCGCTGGAGGGTTTTCAGCCGGGCGGCGACATCAGCTTCAATGGCGGCGAGATTCTGAAGAATCCGGATGGAACCGGTACGATGAGCTATCGCTGGGGAAATAACCACGGCAGCATTATGGAGATCAATGGAAAATGGTACGTTTTCTACCATCGCCAGACCGGCACGGACGAGTATTCGCGCCAGGCGATGCTGGAGCCGGTGGATGTTGCGATGGATCAGAATGGGAAAATATATATCGGAGATATTACCTATGCGGATGGAGAGCCGGTTTCCTCAAAGCCGGTCGAGATGACCTCGCAGGGCGCGCACATCAATGGTCTGAATGCTTACAGGCTGATCTCCGCCGGGTATGCGTGCCATCTGACCGACCGCAGGCAGCAAAAGAAAGGGAGCATTGCCGCAAAAGCATATATCCGGCCGGTTTATGAGCAGGAAGATACGGTTTCCGCGCCGATTGTGGAGATTACGGACGGTGTTACGGCAGGCTACCGCTACCTGCAGTTTGGGGCAAATGCGCCGAAGACAGTGACCGCTTTTATCCTGGCAAAAGCAGATTTGACCGTAAACGTCCGTATGGACGACTATAGGGGAAAAATCTGCGCGGTACTGCATATGAAAGCGGGAGAGAGCCAGACAACGGCTGAGGTGACGGCAGGTATAATCGGAAAACACGCGGTCTATTTTGAGTTCCTCTCAGAGAGCGAGGGTGTGATAGCGGAATTTGACCGGTTTACGTTTGATTGAGACACGAAACTTGTTATTGTAACGACGAGAGGTGAAGAAAATTGGAATCTTTGAGCCGATCCTATGCAAAAAGTGTTTGCGGAATTACGCTCCTTTGCGATGTAATCCCGATGGGGAGTGACTACACGATATGCGTAAGGGATGACAAGGGCGGTCACGTTGGTTCTGCAGTTATGTCGATCGCACGGCAAAGTCTGACCGGGGAAGGTATCAGCGCGACTACGTCTGTGTTGAATCGGGTGGGGCATAAAGACGATGAGGTCGCACGTATGCTGGCGGAAGCGGTAGCAATTCAGAAAAACTGCACGGTGGTATGCACCTGTGGGATTCATCTGGATGGCATTACGCTGGAACAGATTCAGGAGATTCTGGATGCGTGCGGGGAGCTTGAGCAGATGATCCTGGCAGATATGGGCGACGGTAAAAAAGAACACGAATGATTTTCTGAAGAGAAGGGATGAGTACTTACAACACAGTAAAAATGGCAAAATATAAGTATTTTTTACCGGAATTTGATTATTGCAAGTAAGAAAGAACAAAATTATACTGAAAGCCGAGTAGCAGGTAAATACAACGGCGTATTCATTGTAGCAGTTACAGTGGATGCGCCGTTTTTTTGATGCGCAGGGCCGGGCAAGGTGTTTTGCGGCTTATGCCACACCCGGCCCGCGCGGGCGAGTAGGAGCCGTCAAGCCGCCTCCTGCTCGATTACAGGGCTGCGTAAGGAAGGAGCAATGATTGTGGAATCTGCATTTATTATAAGAAGCACCGCAGTTTTTGACAGCATCCAGAATACACCGTACCCGGCGTCAATTCTGGTGGAGAATGGAATGATTCAAAGGATTCTGCCCTGGGATGCTCCGGAAGCGGATCCGGCTCTGGCGGTGGTTCCGCTCTGCGATTATGGGGATAAGTTGATCCTGCCGTCTTTTGTGGACGCGCATACGCATTTGTTCTCCGCGGCCATTGTCGCAAGTGAATTTGTCTGTGACACGCTGGGAGAAGGAAAAAGCCAGGCTGCGTGTGTGGAGATTTTGAAAGAATATGCCAGGCAGCATCCTGATTTGGAGCGAATCCGCGGAACGGGCTGGTTTATTGGAAACTGGGAGGATAAGATTTTGCCGGATAAGAGAAGCCTGGATGAGGCTTTTCCGGATAAGCCAGTGTATTTACAGTGTGCGGACGCCCACAGCTTCTGGCTGAATTCGAAAGCCCTGGAAGAGGCTGGCATTGAGCCAAGACCGGAGATGGACAATGGTGTGGTGTGCACCTGGGAAAACGGGGAACTGACGGGCTTGCTTCTGGAGCCAGCGGCATATGCGCCCGCGCAGAGAAAATATATGGAATTTTCGGATGAGCAGCTGCATGGAATTTTGAAGGATTTTCAGGGCGTGCTTGCGCAAAACGGTGTGGCGGCGGTCAGTGAGATGTTTGCGGATCCCTATAGTGAAGAGACTTATCACAGGTACGGCCTGCTGAAAAAGCTGGACGAAGAGGGGGCGCTTCGGTCATACAGCTATCTCTATACGGAACTTTTTGGACATACGGATTTTACGGAGTATTTTGCGCTGAAAGAAGCGATTGACTCCAGACATATCACAGTCAACGGGGTAAAGGGGTTTATTGACGGGGTGACGGAGACACATACGGGGCTTTTGCTGGAGCCGTATGAAGATCAGCCGGAAACCTGCGGGGATGGACTGCCGCTCTGGCCGCGGGAGCGGATGCAGGAGGAAATTATCGCCGCGAATCGAAAGGAAATTCAGGTGAGACTGCACTGCATTGCGGACGGGTCGGTACGGATGGCGCTGGATATGTATGAGAAGGCGCAGCAGGTGAATCAGGATGACAGTCTTCGCAACACTGTGGAGCATATTGAAAACATTCATCCCGACGATATTGGCCGATTTGAAAAACTGCGTGTGATTCCGTCTATGCAGCCGTATCATTTGACGCTGTCGAACAATGCGAAGAGTCTGCAGATCGGAAAGGAGCGCTGCCGGTATGAGTGGCCGGTTCGTTCTATTCTGGAGGCGGGAGGACAGATGGCGTTTGGGACGGACTGTCCGGTCGTGTCGGTGAATCCGTTTCTTACCATTTATGCGGCTGTGACGCGGAAAAATGATGAAGGGGTGCAGTACAGCCAGAATCCGTGGGAGACCGTTGATATGGCGACAGCTTTAAAGTGTTATACGCTGGGGGCCGCCTATGTGTACGGAAAAGAGAATGAGATGGGGAGTCTGGAAGCGGGGAAACGCGCAAATCTCATCGTGCTGGATCAGAACCTGTTCGAGATTCCGGAGGAAAAAATAGAGGAAACGAAAGTGGCCGTGAATTATTTTGAGGGGGAACTGGTCTATCAAAATGCACGAGCTGTCATTTGAATTTCAGCAGATCCCATCGCGTGGAGACATTGAATTTCCGGTAAAGGTTCTGTATGTGCTTTTGCAGTGTATGCTCTGTGATGGGGAGTTCTTCCAGAATTTCCTGGTTGTTCTGCCCGTCAAAAATATAGCCGAGGATTTCCTGCTCTCTGCGGGTCAGATGGTAGGAGGCAGCCAGCTCGGCGATGCGCTCAGAGCGGTTGTGATCCTGAGGGCTGGAAATGTGCCGGTAAAAGATATAGTTTAAATGCTTGCTGAATGCACGCAAAAAGATTCGCTCGTCGGCGGTAAAGGTACCCATCTCCTTGGTGCGGTAGAGGGTGACTACGCCGTAAGCGACTTTATCGTAGATGATGCTCATCTGAAGGGTGTCGAAAATATTGTAATGGCTGTAAACCTTCCGGTAGACCGGGGAGGAGAGCCTGTGACGGTCATCGATGAGTTCGCTTTCCCGGATGAGAGCGGTTTCTGTGGAATAGAGGATCCAGTTAGTCTGATCAAGCTCTTCGGCATTCTCCAGCTCCAGATATTTTTGCTCAACCTTTGCGAAAGATGAGGGGATGCATACCGGATTTTTCAGGAGAATGCGCCCGTCTTTTTCACAGGTCGTGAAAATGCTGGCGTAGCTATAGGGGATGATGGACTTCAGCCGGTTCAGGAAAATGGTTTCTACCTGAGTCAGAGAAGGAGCCGTGTGTAATTGATAGACCAGGTCGTTAATGAGCAGAAATTCGTTCTTTTCCATGGAGGTACTCTTTCTATGGGTGCTTTATGACCGAGATTTCGGGCACGCAATGAGATTATCTCAGAAACAGCTTGTATGCGCTGTGCTTTTGGAGAAATCGCTGCGGCTGTGTAACTGCGAAAAAACGGAACGGTTACGCTGCTGCTAACATAGCATATTTTGAGAACCTTGCCAACTGATTTTCCTAAAAAATACTTAAAAATAAGTAGAAATAACGGGAATTCAGTAGTTTTTTCTTTAAAATAGGAATTGTTCCCAAAATAAATCTGACGTAGTATTTATGCGGAAGGGAAAGAAGGGTACAGAGGCGTACTTGCGAGGAGCAGGTGCGCCTTTTCCGGTATTTTCCGGCAGAAGGAGGGGAAAGACGATGCAGCACAGGATGAAAGAATTTACCATGAAAGCAGATTCTGTAGATGCCCTTTTGGAACGCGCAAAGGTAGGAAGGATATCAACGCTCGGTGCGGATGGATATCCTTATACGGTTGCGGTGCATTTTGCGGTGCTCGACGGCAAGGTGTACTTTCATGGTCTTGGTCAGGGCGAAAAGCTGGATAATATCAAGAACGACGGCAGAGTATGCTTTGAAGTGGATGAATACATCCGGCTGATGGCTGACGGGGTGACGTTCCCCTGCGATGCGGACGCGGAATATGAGAGCGTCGTAATCCGCGGTGATGCTGTGATTCTGGAGGATTCGGATCTTAAAAAAGCGGTGTTGATGGAAATTATTCGTAAATATATGCCGCATTTAGCGGAGCTTCCGGTTTCCGATGCCCGCATCCAAAGTGCTGCTGTTGTGCAGATTACACCGGTGAGCATCACAGGGAAATATCACAGATAATTTAAGAGGAGGAAAAGAAAATGGCAGATAAAAAACAGGTAATTCAGGATCTGGATCGGGTGATTGGTCTGATTAAAACGGATACAAAGGATATTCCGCAGGAAGAGAAGAAGGCGATGGTAGCGGAGACGCTGGACTATTTTGACCATTATGTCAGTCCGGGCTGGCTGAAGTATCGGAAGTCGGTCTCTTCGGACAGCGAGGGCGGCGCGGTGTTGGAATGGCAGGATGAGGGCGCATACTGCTATGGCCTGAATGGAGAACAGTTCATTGACTGCCTGGGCGGCTTTGGTATCTATACCTGCGGGCACCGGAATCCGGAGATTATGGAAGTGGTGAAGGCACAGCTGGATCATCAGGCGCTTCATTCGCAGGAGCTTCTGGATCCGCTGCGCGGGTATCTTGCGAAAGCAATGGCGGATATTACGCCGGGCAGATTGCAGCAGTGCTTCTTTACAAACGGCGGCGCGGAAGCAGTCGAGATGGCATTAAAGCTGGCGCGTATCGCGACAGGCGGCAGGTGGTATATATCGACGGTCGGCGCATTCCACGGAAAATCCATGGGTGCGATCTCGATGGGCGGAAAGGGCGCGTATCGTGTGCCGTATACCCCGATGGTGCAGCAGGTACAGCATGTGGAATACGGAAACGCGGAGGATGTCCGCAAGGCGATCCGCAACCTGCATACGGTTGGTGAAAAGGTTGCGGCGGTGATCCTGGAGCCGATTCAGGGCGAGGCGGGCGTCATCATTCCTCCGGCAGGCTATCTGCAGGAAGTACGGGAGATTTGCGATGAGTTCGGCGTGGCGCTGATTTTTGATGAGATTCAGACTGGCATGGGGCGTACTGGTACCATGTGGAGATGCGAGGCGGAGGGCGTAACGCCGGATATCATGACCTTCGGTAAAGCATTTGGCGGCGGCATCCTTCCGATTACCGGCATTATCTGCACGCCGGAGATGTGGACACAAGAACTGATAGACAACCCGTGGCTGCTCGGCTCTCCGACCTTCGGCGGGAACCCGCTTTGCTGCGCGGCTGCGATTGCCACGATTAAATATATGCTGGAGAATGATATCCCGGGAGTCTGCAAGGCGAAGGGAGAAATCCTGAAAGCTGGGCTTCAGTCGCTGGCGGAGAAATATCCGGAGATCATTCAGGAGGTGCGCGGCACCGGTCTGATGCTGGCAGTAGAATTCCATACCAGCGACCTTGGATATGAAGTTTCCAAGGGGCTGTTCGCGCGTGGCGTCCTGACAGCCGGAACATTGGTGAACGCGAAGACGATTCGTTTTGAGCCGACGGCGGTGATTTCTGAGCAGGACATAAAAGACGTAATTGAGCGAATGGATGGCTCACTGGCGGATGTGAAGGCAGCGATGTAAAAAAATCATGCCGGTTCGCATAGCGGCGGCAGAGCAGGGAGAGGAGGAAGCCTGTGGAAACGAAAAAGATGTTTATCGACGGTGCGTGGGTGGAGAGCAGCTCCGGCAATACGTTTGACTCGATCAATCCCGCGACGGGAGAAGTGATTGCCACGATCACGGAGGCGACGGTGGAGGATGCCCGACTGGCAGTGGCAGCCGCGAAGCGTTCATTTTATGAAACGCGGGAGTGGAGAGATATGGATGCCCAGACCAGAGGAGACGTCCTGCTGCAGATCGCGGACCGGATGGATGCGGACCGGGAGGAGCTGGCCCGCCTGGATTGTATCGATATGGGCAAACCGCTCAGGGAAGCCGAGGCAGACGTGGACGACGCGATTCATACGTTTCGCTATTATTCCAGTCTGATTAAGACCCCTCATGGCGGCGTTTATGAGGTGAATGAGGGGTTTGGGAAAATGCATTCTTATACCGTGCATGAGCCGACCGGTGTGTGCGCGCTGATTACGCCCTGGAATTATCCGTTGCTGATGGGGGTATGGAAACTGGCTCCGGCTCTGGCAGCGGGAAACAGTGTAGTCTATAAACCATCCTCAAACTGTGTGCTTTCCAGCATCCGGCTGTTTGAAATTTTCGAATCAATTCTTCCGAAGGGCTGCGCGAACCTGGTGCTGGGCCCGGGCGGGACGATTGGAAACGAGCTGGCCTCCAATATGGATGTCGACATGGTGACGTTTACCGGCAGTACATCGGTGGGGCAGAGCATTATGCGCGCCGCAGCGGGAAATGTCAAAAAAATCGGGCTGGAGCTGGGCGGCAAGTCGCCGAATATTATCTTTGCGGACGCAGATCTGGAAGGCGCGGTCGAGTGGGCAATGATCGGTATTTTCCTGAATCAGGGAGCGATCTGCTCGGCAGGCTCCCGGATTCTGGTGGAGGAGAGCTTTGCAGAGGCGTTTACGAAGCGGCTGGCGGAGCGCGCGAATGCCATCACGATCGGAAATCCGCTGGAAAATCCGGATATGGGCGCGATTGTTTCCGAGAGTCAGATGAATAAAATTCTCGGTTATATTCAGAAAGGGGTTGCAGAGGGAGCAACGCTGGTCTGCGGCGGAGAGCGTTACACCGAAGGAGAATGCGCGAAGGGCTTCTTTATCCGCCCGACCGTATTTGCCGACTGCACGAACGATATGACGATTGTGCGGGAAGAAATCTTCGGGCCGGTCGTCACCATCCAGACTTTCCGGACGGAGCAGGAGGCGATTGAACTGGCGAACAGCACCGAATATGGCCTCGCCGGAGCGGTCTACACGAAGGACGGATCGAGAGCACTTCGGGTGATCAAAGAGCTGCGCGCGGGTATCACCTGGATCAACTGTTATAACCCGTGCTTCAATGAGGCGCCGTGGGGCGGCTATAAAAAGTCCGGCATCGGGAGGGAGCTTGGGGTACATGGTCTGGAGGAATACCAGGAAATCAAACAGATCAACATCAACCTTAATCCGGGGATTGTGGGCTGGTATGAGCATTAAAATAAGGTAACTGTTCAGAACAGCGGGCGATAAGGGGGAGCGTCCCTGGCCTGCTGTCCTGAATCATAATAGAGGTAAAAGCATGAGAGGAGGAGCATTATGAGCAAAAGCAGGTATGTGGTAACGATCACGCGGCAGTTTGGCAGTATGGGCCGCCCGATCGCCAAAAAAATCGCGGAAAAGCTAGGTGTAGAGTATTATGACCGCGATCTGGTAGATAAGGCGGCGGAAAAACTGAACCTGCCGGTATCTACGGTGAAAGCGGAGGAGGAGACCGCGAAGAAGAAAAAATCGAATCCATTCCGGTATATGGAATACCCGATGGGCGGCGGCACAACGGCCACGCAGGAGAAAATTTTCGAGGCGCAGAAAAATATCATTCAGTTTCTGGCGGAAAAGGATACCTGTGTGATTGTAGGGCGCTGCTCTGATTTTGTCCTCAGCGAGATGGAGAACGCGGTACATATTTATATTTACGCTTCCAACGAAGCCCGCCTGAAGCATTGCATGGAAGATCTGGGCATGGAAGAGGGAGAGGCGCGCAGAATGATTGTCTCCGTGGACGAGGCCAGAGAGGCGTATCATATGAACTTTGCCGGATACAAGCCGGACGACAAGCGCTTCAAGGATATCATGATCGACAGCAGCTTCCTGGGAGTAGAAGGTACGGCGGATTATCTCGTGCAGGCGATTCGTCAGAAGTTTGACCTGGGTTGAGGGATGCCGCTACAGCAGGCCACGGACGGCCTGGAACAGAAAAACAGAATAGAGTAAAAATACAAAGGCGTATTTATGGAGCATCAGACGGAAGGTGAGATGTTTTATAGGGACGCTTTTTTTGATTGCGAGAGTGCGTAGCAATCAGCTTTTACAAGTAGTGGAATTACGAAAGAAGTTCGATTTGAGGAGGGAAAGTCAATGTCACAGGGATTGATTGCATTGATTATTATTCTGGTAGTGATTGTGGGCGCCGTGCTGACGCATCGGTGCGAGGAGTTTATGATTGCGGGTTCGCTGATTGGGGCAATTTTTGTGTATGGAGGATCGTTCCTGACGGAATGGTGCAATCTGATACAAGAAACAATCACGGATAATGTGTGGATTTTTGTGGTGTGCGGTCTTTTTGGCAGCCTGATCGCGCTGTTGCAGACGGCGAAAGGAAGCTTTGGATTTTCCAGGGTGGTCTCGAAATATTGTAACACCGAGCGTAAAACGCTGCTGACGACCTTTGTGCTCGGCGTACTGATTTTTGTCGATGACTATCTGAATGTACTCTCGATCGGAGCCTGTATGAAGGGTGTTTATGATAAGCGGAAGATTCCGAGGGAATCCCTGGCGTTTATGCTGGACGCGACGGGAGCGCCGGTCTGCGTTTTGCTGCCGTTTTCTACCTGGGCGGTGTTTTACGCGAGTCTGTTTATTGAGCAGCAGAGCGTGCTGGATTACGGCTTTACCTCCGGTTTCCAGGCATATATCAGCGCGATTCCGTTCTGCTTTTACCCCATCCTGATTCTGATCGTTGTGGTACTGTTTTCGCTGGGCATTATGCCAAAGCTTGGCACGATGAAAAAGGCCTATCAGCGCGTGGAGGAAACAGGAAAGGTGTACAGCGACGCCAGCCGCAAATTCAATCATGAGGAGTTTCTGGAAGGCGGAGAGGACGGAAATATCTGGGATTTCATCCTTCCGATGGGCGTTCTGGTAGCGGTGGCCATTGTTACGGGCGACCTTCTGGTAGCGGTTGTTCTGGCGATTGCCTGCTGTATGATTCTTTTCCTTCCGAGAAAAATCATTCCGGGCAGCGATTTCTTCGGCATCATTGTTAAAGGCTTTGGAGATATGCTGCCGACGCTGTTTTTGCTTCTTCTGGCATTCCTGCTTGAAAAGGTAACAGAACAGATGGCGCTGACGGAATTTGTGATTGAGATTGCCGAGCCACTTCTCACGGGAAGTCTGTTCCCGATGATTACCTTTATTATTGTTGCGGCGCTTTGCTTTGCGACAGGCTCCTTCTGGGGCATGAGCGCAGTGGTTGCGCCGATTGTATTCCCACTGGGTGCGGCGATTTCTGCTAACCCGGTGCTGATTATGGCAGCGATTATTTCCGGCGGAGCGTTCGGCAGCCATGCCTGCTTCTACTGTGACGCGACTCTGCTTTCGTCGAGCAGTGCCGGAATTGATAATATGGAGCACGCTATGTCGCAGTTACCTTATGTGGCGATCGCGGCAGGGTTATCGGTGATTTGCTTTTTGATCTGCGGATTTGTATTTTAATTAAGGAGGATATTCTATGCGCAAGGTAAGTGTGGCTGCGACTCAGATGAGCTGCAGCTGGAACAGGGAAGAGGTATTGGATAAGGCGGAACGGCTGGTGCGCGAGGCGGCGGCAAAGGGAGCGAATATCATTTTGCTGCAGGAACTGTTTGAGACGCCGTATTTTTGCCAGACACAGGATTTTCAGCATTTTGGACTCGCGACGACGCTGGAGGAGAATGCGGCAGTGAAGCGGTTCTCGAAAGTGGCAAAGGAGCTGGAGGTGGTGCTTCCGATCAGCTTTTTTGAGAAAGCCGGAAATACGACTTTCAATACCATAGCGATCATTGATGCGGATGGAGCGATTCTCGGAAAATACCGGAAAACGCATATTCCGGATGGCCTTCCGTATGCGGAAAAGTTTTACTTTACGCCTGGCGATACCGGATTTCAGGTGTGGAAGACAAAATATGCCGATATCGGAGTAGGAATCTGCTGGGATCAGTGGTTCCCGGAAGCCGCGCGGAGCATGGCGCTTTTGGGGGCGGAGCTTCTGTTTTATCCGACAGCCATTGGCAGTGAGCCGACGCTGGACATTGACTCAAAACCGCACTGGCAGAGATGTATGCAAGGGCATGCCGCAGCAAACCTGATGCCGGTCATTGCTTCGAACCGCATTGGTGAGGAGACGGCGGGCGATTCCTCCATGACCTTTTATGGAGCTTCGTTTATCGCGGATCATACCGGCGCGATTGTCGAAGAGGCAGACCGCGAGACAGAGAGTGTTCTGGTTCATGAATTTGACCTGGACGCAATCGCTCAGACGCGCAGGGAATGGGGCGTTTTCCGTGACCGCAGGCCAGAGACTTACGGAATGCTGATGACACACGGAAAGTGAGGAGAAAATGAGACAGTTTAAAGTAAAACCGGAAATCTACCGGTATGAGAGCGCCAGGGCTTTTGCGAAGGAATTTCAGCTTGGCGAGGACGATCTGGTGATTACAAACGAGTATATTTATCAGCCGTTTTTTGGCGCGCTGGATTTAAAATGTGAGGTCATTTATCAGGAAAAATACGGCGCCGGAGAGCCGTCGGATGACATGGCGGAAGCGATTTATAAGGACATCAAAGGCAGTCCGAAGCGGGTGATTGCAATCGGCGGCGGCACGGTGATCGACATCAGCAAATTGTTTTCTCTGAAAAATGTGTCGCCGATTCTGGATCTGTATGATGGAAAAATGGAGATTGTCAAGAACAAAGAACTGATTCTGGTGCCGACGACCTGCGGTACCGGTTCAGAAGTGACGAATATTGCAATCCTTTCTCTGAACAGCCGGGGAACCAAAAAAGGACTGGCGACGGACGAGATGTACGCGGACAAGGCGGTGCTCATTCCGGAGCTGCTGAAGGGACTTCCGTTCCGCTTTTTTGCGACAAGCTCCATTGACGCGCTCATTCACGCGATCGAGTCCTCGCTTTCTCCGAAGGGGAATGGCTATACGCGGATGTTTGGCTATCGGGCGATTGAGATGATTCTGAAGGGGTATCAGAAAATCCGGGAAGACGGCCCGGAGGCGCGGCTTCCGCTTCTGGAGGATTTCCTGATTGCTTCTAACTATGCCGGGATTGCCTTTGGTAATGCCGGCTGCGCGGCCGTTCATGCCCTGAGCTATCCGCTGGGGGCGACATACCATGTGGCGCATGGAGAGGCAAATTACGCCATGTTTACCGGTGTTATGAAGAATTATATGGAAATCAAAACGGATGGGGAGATTGCGAAGCTGAATGCGTTTATCGCGGACATTCTGGGCTGCGAGACCGGAGAGGTTTTTGAAGAGCTGGAGAAGCTTCTGAATGTCCTGATTCCGAAAAAGGCGCTCCGGGAATATGGCGTTACGGAGCAGGATCTGATTGATTTTACGGATTCCGTGATGGAAAATCAGGGACGGCTGATGGCCAATAACTTTGTGGAACTGGACAAAGCGCGGGTTTATAAGATTTACAAAGAACTGTATTAACGATTAGACCACGTCATCGTATTCGCTGAAAACGAATTTTACGTGAGTTTGTGGTCTGCTGTTCTGAATAGACAAAATATTGAATCATAATGAATTGTGCATGATAAGGAGAGAAAAATTATGCTGCGAACAGAATTGCCCAAAATCATAACAGAGACTCTGCCGGGTCCGAAGGCGCAGGAGGTAATTGCCAGAAGAAAGGCGGCGACCCCGTCTGCGATTGGATGTATGTATCCGGTCGTGATTGAGCGCGGAGAAGGCGCTATGATTGAGGATGTGGACGGCAACCGCTTTCTGGACTGGGTCGGCGGCGTCGGCGTATTGAATATTGGCTACAGCCAGCCGGAAGTAGTGGAGGCAGTAAAAAAGCAGGCAGATCGCTATTTTCATGGGATGTTTAATATTGTGACGCATGAAGGCTATGTGACGCTTGCGGAAAAGCTGTGCCAGATTGCCCCGGTCAAAGGGGACAGAAAAAAAGCGTTTTTCGCGAACAGCGGCGCTGAGGCGGATGAAAACGCGGTGAAGGTGGCAAAGGCTTTTACGAAGAGAAACAACATCATTGTTTTTTCCGGCGCGTTTCACGGCCGTACGCTTCTGACGATGTCTATGACGTCGAAAAAGGCGTATGCGGTGGGCATGGGCCCTTTCCCGGACGGTATCTACCGTGCAGCGTTTCCTTATTATTACCGCAATCCGGAGGGAATGCCGCAGGAGGCTGCCTGTGACTATTATTTGCAGTCGATTCTGGATGTGTTTGAGCAGTGCGCACCGGCGAATACGATCGCGGCTATTGTGGTAGAGCCGCTGCAGGGAGAGGGCGGCTTTATCCCGGCTCCAATTGAGTGGATCCAGGCCGTTCGTAAAATCTGCGATGAGAATGGAATTCTGCTGGTGGCGGATGAGGTACAGAGCGGGTTCTGCCGCACCGGAAGGATGTTTGCCAGCCAGTATTGGGCAGAAGCAGGCGTGCAGCCGGATATCATTGCGACGGCAAAATCCATTGCTGCGGGCGTTCCGCTCTCCGCGATTATTGCCAGAGAGGAGATCATGGAAGCGCCAGCTCCCGGCACGATCGGCGGTACCTTCTGTGGGAACGCGCTTGCCTGTGCGGCGGCCCTGAAAACTATCGAGATTATGGAGCGCGACGACCTCGCGGGGCGTTCTCTGGCAATCGGCGAAACCGTGCGCGCCCGCTACGGCGAGTGGAAAGAAAAATACCCTGTCGTGGGCGACATCCGGGGACTGGGTGGTATGATCGGCCTGGAACTGGTGAAGGATCAGGCGACGAAAGAACCCGCGCCGGAATTGACAAAGGCGCTGGTGCTGGAATGCGCACAGAATGGCCTGCTGATTGAGAGTGCGGGTACTTTCGGAAATGTCATTCGCTTCCTCGCCCCACTGGTCATCACGGATGAACAGCTGGAGGCGGGCCTGCAGATTATGGAGGATGCGCTGGTAAAAGTGATGAAGATGTAACTTGGAAATGCTCATCCGGAAATGATAGAAGAATAGACAGTGAAAATTCGGAACCGTTTGCCCATGGGCGGCGGTTTCTTTGTCGTGCGCCCAGCGGCGTATGTTTCCAATCCGTATCGTTTTTTTTCAGAAATGGGGACTATTAAATTGACAGACAATGTGATAAAATGACCTAATTGTAAATGCAAGAATTTACCAAATTGGAAGGTGAATTTCAATGAAAGAGAAAAATGTAGCTTCGCGCAATGAACAGATGCTGAACGATCCAGTTGAAAAAGTGATCCCAAGGCTGGCGGTGCCGACGATCATCTCCATGCTGATCACGTCGATTTACAATATGGCGGATACTTTTTTTGTGAGTCAGCTTGGCACATCCGCGTCCGGCGCGGTAGGGATTGTTTACTCGGCGATGGCGATGATTCAGGCGCTGGCGTTTACGATCGGCATGGGAGCTGGGAATAACATCTCCCGACTGCTCGGCGCAGGCAAAGAGGAAGAAGCGAAATGGTACGCTTCGGTCGCCTGGTTTACAGGCTTCGCTCTTGGATGCGTGGTTTCACTGCTCAGTGTGACACAGATGCACCGGATTATCATGCTGCTTGGTTCTACGGAGACGATTGCTCCTTATGCGGAGGATTACGCGCAATATATTTTCCTGGCGGCGCCTTTTATGATGTGTTCCTTTATCATGAATAATATGCTCCGCTTTCAGGGGCTTGCGATTTATTCTATGGTGGGTATCACGACCGGCGGTATTCTGAATATGGTACTCGACCCGATCCTGATTTTCGGTTTGGGAATGGGGACGGCGGGAGCCGGGGTTGCGACGGGATTTTCCCAGTTTGCCAGTTTTTGTATTTTGCTGTTTATGTGTAACACGCACAAAGACGCGATCCGTATTACGCCGCGCAATTTCAAACCCTCTGTGCGGATGTACGGAAGAATTCTCTATACGGGCGCACCCTCGCTCGCAAGGCAGGGGATTGCCAGCATTTCTTCTGTGATGCTGAACTCCATCGCCGGACAGTACGGGGACGCGGCAGTGGCGGCGATGTCGATTGTATCACGCTTTACGATGTTTATTAATTCGGTGATTATCGGCTTCGGGCAGGGCTTCCAGCCGGTCTGCGCATTCAATTTCGGCGCGAAAAAATATGACCGTGTGAAAACATCGTTTTGGTTCTGTGTGAAAGTAATGACGGTGATCCTGCTTGTGCTGTGCGGCATTTCCATGCTGTTTTCCGGGCATATCATTGCGCTCTTTCGCAGAGATGACGTGGAAGTTATCGCGATTGGTACATTTGCGCTTCGCGCTCAGCTTGCTACGATGCCGCTTTGGGGTTATTATACGATGTGCAATATGTTCTCTCAGTCTATTGGCTATGGAGGGCGGTCTTCGATTATTTCCTGCGCGCGTCAGGGACTGTTCCTGATTCCGGTGCTGGCTGTGCTGCCGCGTATTATTGGACTGCGCGGTCTGCAGCTTGCACAGCCGCTGTCAGATATTCTTGCTTTTCTGCTCGCGTATGTACTGACAAGCCGGATTTTGAAGGAACTGGATGGGAAAGGATGAGGTGAATATG
>JAJPWX010000118.1 GCA_021205755.1 Lachnospiraceae bacterium
CGAAACTTTTTTAGAATCTTTTCAAGGTTGTCTCACTGTTCAGTTATCAAGGTTCCTTTGTTGCTTTGCTTTCTTTTTTCTCAACCGCCTTTTCCTCAGCGGCAAAGTATATTCTACCATTAAGGTCTTTTTTTGTCAAGCGCTTTTTTCAAATTTTTTTGATTTTTTTTGAAAAATCGAAAAATTTGCATTTGCAGCTTGATTGTTTATCTTTTTGCGCGTTTTCTGCTTTCCGAGGATTCTAAAACTCAGATTCGCTTCGAAAGCTGCGCTTTTCACGAATCCTTTTGTATTCCCTGCCTCGCCCTGCAATCGAGCAGGAAGCGGCCTTCTGCCTCCTGCTCGCCTGTGCTCCTGTCTAAACGCTCACAGGAATCCTCTATCCTCACCCAACCTTCACGATATGCAGCAGACAGGTCTGGAAGTCTCCATTCATCCGTGGAATCAATAATCCGGCATACATCAGCACAGCTCCCTGATACCGTTTTCCTTCTATCTCATAGAAAGCGTCAGGATCCAGGCCGGCCAGGCGAAGCCGAAGACTCTTACGATTCGTCTGTGCAAGCACCTGTACGTAAGTCAGCAGAGCCTCAGATTGATCTTCTGAGACTACCATAAAGCAATCATAGCGATGATTTTCGCGCCAGGAGGCGATCCGGTAATAATTTCCTTCCCGTATCAACGCACTGTATTTTTTGTAACGGGCTACCTGCCCCGGGATCTGGCTCTTTTCTTCATCTGAAAGCTTTGTGATATCCAGCTCGTAGCCAAAGGTGCCGGATAATGCAACTACGCCCCTCGTCTCAAACGGTGTCGTCCGCCCGGTGCCATGGTTCGGGCAGATGGAGACATGCGCGCCAATGGATGAAAGCGGGTAAATCAGCTGTGTCCCTTCCTGAATCGCCAGACGTTCGATCGCGTCTGTGTCATCGGAGCACCAGATCTGCGGGCTGTAGTACAGCATTCCCGGGTCAAAGCGGCCGCCGCCGCTGCTGCAGTTCTCCAGAAGCAGCTGCGGAAAATCCTTTGTCAGGCGGTCCTGCAGACCATAAACCGCCAGCATATAGCGATGCATAATTTCTCCCTGGCGGTCAGCCGGAAGCGTCAGATTGCCCACATCTGTGAGCAGGCGGTTCATATCCCATTTCACATATTCGATATTCGCAGAAGAAAGGACAGTGCGAATCATCTCATAAACATAATCCGCAATCTCCGGTCGGCTCAGATCCAGCACATACTGTGCCCGGCACTGTCCCGGCTCGCGGCCGACAAGCTGCAGCGCCCAGTCCGGATGCGCCCGGTACAGCTCGGAATCCTCCGATACCATCTCTGGCTCTACCCAGATTCCCAGCTTCATTCCCAGCTTATTCACTTCCTGTGCCAGATAAGTGAACCCGCCCGGCAGCTTTTTCTCATTCACTTGCCAGTCGCCAAGGCTGCTGTCGTCATTGCTTCGGCAGCCAAACCAGCCGTCATCCACTACCAGCATCTCGATGCCGCCTGCCGCTGCCTCACGGGCAATCGCCAGAAGTTTTTCCGTGTCAAAATTAAAATAGGTCGCCTCCCAGTTATTGATCAGAACCGGTCGCTGCCGTTCCTTCCAATATCCGCGAATCAAATGCTTCCTATATAAGGAATGGAAACTGCGCGTCATTTTTCCCAGGCCCTCATCGGAATAGACAAGTACCACTTCGGGAGCCTGGAACGAAGCGCCCGGCTCCAGTTTCCAGCAAAAGTGATCCGGATGAATCCCCATCACCATACGTACCTGATCAAACTGATCGCGCGTCGCCTTGGCGATAAAATTCCCGGAATATACAAAATTCATCGCGTATACATCGCCCGTGGTCTGTGTACAGTTCTCCGAGACAAGCGCCATAAACGGATGATCCTGATGACTCGAAATCCCACGGATCGATTCTGTAACCAGACTGCCATAGCCCAGCTTCTGTCTCTGAAGAATGCGTTCCCGCGACCAGGAGCCCGGCAGGGTGATCACCTCCAGATTCTCCTGCTCCACATGCAGGCAGGCCGACAGCACTTTCGTCAGGTAAAGGCTGCGCTCACCGGCATTTTCAATCCGGACACTTCTCGTAATCGCATCCACATCTGCGAAAGCCGTATAAGACAAAATTACCCGCAGCCCCGTCACCGCGTCGTCAAGCGTAACTTCCAGCGTACTGCAGCTGTCGGCATTGTCTGTCCAGGTCGCCGGAAGCCCCTCCAGCGTTCTTTTTCCTTCAAAAATCTGGTGCGAAACATAATTCAGCTCCAGGCCTTCCTGGCCATCCAGCGTGCGGATATTGATGCAGCTCTCCCGTCCATCGCCAATCCCCGCGCACGGATATTCCATCGGATAAAAGTCAAAATAACCCGCTTTCTCTCTGCGCAAAACCGAAGGCGGTTCGGGCCGCTCATTCTCGCGCAGTAAATACATCAGATCCGTATCCCCGATCCGTTTCCCATAATAGATCTGCCCCGGATAGCTCCCGTCCGTAAGGCCAAACACATAGCTCGTATTTGGAGTATCCAGTTTAAACACCTGATGCTGAGTATCATACTGTATCATAATAGAAATTCTCCTTCATGTTATCGTGTAGCCGTTTCAGTCTTTCAGACGCCGGATCACTTCCATACACATCCGTCCATTGTGATAGGGACACTTCCACGGCTGAACAATCGGCAGCTCCATCGGGGAGTGATCCGCATTAACATTCTCAAACCACTCTGAACCCTCGCGCGGGTCAACAAAATACGAACAGATATAGTCCCAGATCGCTTCCGCGGCATCCAGGTATTTTCCCTCGTTCGTCTTCTTCCATGCGTTCAGAAATCCAACAATCGACTCCGCCTGAATCCACCAGACGCGTTTGGTATCATCCACGCCATTCTCCGCCTCATTTAAAACCGAGTGATCGCGGTATGCCCGCTGGTAAATATTCTCCGCAATTTCCGCTGTGATCGGCGCGAACTGTTCGGAATAGAGCGGATTATCCAGCACCTCAAGTCCGCGGTCTAAAAGCCACGAGGTCTCAATATCATGCCCATAAGAATACAGATCAATCAGAGAATTCCAGGTACGGTCAAAGAAAACCTCCTGCCTTCCCTTTGCCGGATTGTAGACCTTTTCCGCGAACAGATCCAGCATAAATTCCAGCCGTTCCGCCGTAAAGCTCTGGTGCGACACCCGGTAAAGCTCCGTATAAGCCTCGAACACATGCAGCAGTGTGTTCATCGTTTTTTCGGCCATCACGCCATTCTCTGAAAGCTTTTCATTTGAGACCGGCTTGAAATTACGGTCAAACGCCTCCAGGTACCCATACTCGTCCGTACATTTTTCCTCGATCACATTCTGCAAACCAAACGCAAGCTGGAGTGCCTCCGGATCTTTTGTCGCATCATAATAGGAAGAAAGTGCGTAAATCGCAAACGCCTGATTGTAGGTATGCTTTGTCGTGTCATTCGGTTTCCCGTCATACGTCACGGACCAGTACACGCCGCCCTGTTCCCGATCCAGGCAATGATCCCGCAGAAAACGGTACGCATGCTCTGCGCTCTCCCGCAGCGGTTCCTCACCCAGCAGCAGGTACGCATTCGAAAAAAACCATAAAATCCGGCTGTTCAATATGCAGCCTTTCTCATACTCCGGGTCTACTTTCAGATCATATCCCATGTAGCCGTAAAACCCGCCATACTGTTCATCCTTCAATCCCGTCCAAAATGGAATCAATTTCCCACGCAGATGGCTTTCCGCTTCTTTTGCAAATTTCTTTGTATCCATATCCCTTCCACCTTTCCCCGACGTGCCCGCGCAATGCAAAAGCACGCTTTTCATTAAAGTAAAAAGACTTGCGTCGTTTACGAATAAAAGCCGAATAAAATTATACCCGGAAATACTGTAATTCACAAGCAGAAAATAGAACAAACCATCGATTGATTACGCAAGAAAGATTTAAGAGGAAATTTTCAAAAATTTTAGAAAACCACCTTGTTTTCTTTTTTACTTCCGTATAAGATAGTCTAATTGTAAGCAAATCGTAATTGTGAAGATACAAAACAGTTACAGAAGATCTGCATTTGAACATCAGAATCAACCAGAGGAAGGAAAAACATGATAAGCCTTTCAGATTTCAAAAAAAACAGAGTCCAGACCGAAAATGCGCCCTCCAGGCTGCCTGTCGATGTCGTCGAGGCAGCGTATGACAAAGGGTTAAGCCAGGCCGATGTAGAAAAACGAATCGAGTGCGGCTGGAGCAATACTGCGGTCACTTCCGGTTCAAAGTCCATCCAGGATATTGTAAAAGAAAACCTTTTTACCTATTTTAATCTGATTTTTCTGATCCTTGCCATATTTGTGATTGCGGTAGGATCTTTCCGAAACTTAAGCTTCATGGTCGTCATCATTTTTAACGCGCTGATTGGTATTATACAGCAGCTTCGCGCAAAAAAGACACTGGAAGAGCTGAATATGCTTGGCTCGCCAAAGGCGACTGTTATCCGGGACGGAAAGACGCAGACCGTCGTCTCAGAAGAGCTGGTGCGGGATGATATTGTGATTTTTCACGCCGGGGATCAGATCTGTGCGGATGCCGAAATACTGACAGGAGAAGCGAACGTAAATGAATCCCTGCTGACTGGCGAATCCGATGACATCGTAAAGAAAACAGGGGATACCCTGATTTCCGGCAGCTTTGTCGTCTCCGGTGAATGCCGGGCACGGCTGGTAAAGGTAGGGGCTGATTCTTATATATCCAGGCTTACGATGGAAGCAAAGACTATGAAGACGGATGAACAGTCCGAAATGCTCCGCGCGATGGATCGCCTTTTGAAAGTAGTCGGGATTGTCTTAATTCCCATCGGAATTGCCCTCTTTTTCCAAAGCTATCATTTGAACCAGGAGACGCTCACAAAAAGTGTCACATCCACGGTGGCGGCGCTTGTCGGAATGATTCCGGAAGGGCTCTACCTGCTCACCAGCGTAGCGCTGGCCGTAAGCTCCATGCGGCTCGCCCGGAAAAAGGTTTTGTTTCATAATATGAAAAGCATCGAGACTCTCGCCCGGGTCGACGTACTCTGTGTCGACAAAACCGGCACCATCACAGAAAATACCATGCAGGTCAACGATGTGATCCCTGTGAGCCCCGAAGCGGGAAACGCGGCAGAATTAAAACGCCTCATCGGCGATTTTGTTGGCGCTATGACCAGCGATAACATCACAATGAAAACGCTCAAATCCCATTTTACGCAGCGGTCTGGCGCTGTGCCGGTGCAGGTGCAGTCTTTTTCATCCTCACTTAAATACAGCGGCGTGGCCTTTGCCGACAAAACGTATATCATGGGCGCACCGGAATTTGTGCTTCGCGAGGCTTACCCGGAATACGCAGCATCCATCGAGGAATATACCGCGAAGGGCTACCGTCTTTTGGTCCTTGCTTCCACCAGTGAAGCGCTGACCGGACAGCCGCTGCAGGAAAAAGTCACTCCGCTTGCCTATATTCTTCTGGCAAACCCAATCCGCGAGACGGCACCCGCCACCTTTTCTTATTTTGCAGAACAGGGTGTGCAGGTCAAGGTAATCTCCGGCGACAATGCGCGCACGGCCGCAGAGGCTGCGAAGCTGGCAAACATCGAAAATGCGGATCAGTTTGTAGACGCGAGGACACTGAAAACAGAAAATGACATCGCGAAAGCGGTAGAAGACTATACCGTATTCGGGCGCGTAACGCCGGAGCAAAAGCGGCAGATTGTGCAGGCTCTGAAAGCCCAGGGGCACACGGTCGCCATGACAGGAGACGGTGTCAACGACGTGCTCGCCCTGAAAGACGCCGACTGCAGCGTGGCAATGGCCTCCGGCAGCGACGCTGCCGCACAGGCATCCCAGGTAGTCTTGCTGGATTCGGATTTTTCTCATATGCCCGACGTTGTCCTGGAAGGGTGCCGTGTAGTCAACAACGTACAGCGTTCCGCCACCCTGTTCCTTGTAAAAAATATATTTTCCTTCCTGATGTCGCTGGTCTCTCTGATTTTTGGCGTTACCTACCCACTGGAGCCCTCGCAGATTTCGCTGGTCAGCACGTTTACCATCGGGATGCCTGGCTTCCTGGTGGCGCTCCAGCCAAACAAGGAACGAATCCAGGGAAGCTTCCTTGCCAATACCTTTCTGCGGGCGCTCCCGGCTGGTATCACCGATATGCTCGCGGTGGCCGTCATGATGGCATTTGGGGAAGCCTTTGGGCTGCCGGATAGCGAAGTATCCACAGTGGCAACCCTGCTCCTGGCGACCGTCGGCTTTGCCGTTCTCTTACAGATGTGTGATTACCGGAATCCCCTGCATTGGTTCGTGTGCGGCAGTTCCATCGCCGCAGTTCTATTCTGCTGCGTGTTCCTGCCGGATCTGTTTTCTCTGCACAGTGTATCGGCAAAATGCATTCTGATTTACGTGGTTCTGGTTGTGGCAGCCGGATCTGTTTTCCGCTGGCTGACCAGCGCGATTCAGTTTCTGAGTAAGCTTTACCAAAAATATATTAAAGAGAAACGGCTGGTGACATGGATCAAACATCTGATTCTGGATGAGCAGGATGACCGAAACGGCTATCAGATTTAATTGCTTACTTCCGATTCTTCCGCCTGCAAAACACTACTGCCGCTCCTGTACTCACTGCGGTCGCCACAATCCCCGGACCGACGATTGCAGTCGGGTTCACGCTGCCGTATTGACCGCGCCAGGCGATGACCGACATCGGAATCAACTGGAGAGAGGAAATATTCAGAATCAGAAAATTACACATTTCATTGCTCGCCGTTCCGCGGGGAACCGGGCGCGGCGCAGTACCGCGTACCCGATGTTTCCGCCGCGCCTTTTTTCCAGGTCCCGCATCCGGTTCCATACCGGATTCTGGCATATGGCCAGACGCTCTTCGCTTCTCTTCCAGCTCTTCCAGCGCCTCCATCGCTCTCAGCCCATACACGGTGGCGACACTGCCCAGTCCCAGTACATTGGCCACGCAGTTGGTAGTAATATACGCCAGGGCCGGGTGTTCCTCCGGAATGTCGGGAAATAAGAAACGCATGACCGGACGCAGCCTGCGCACAATTGCTTCGATCAGCCCTGCGTCTTTCGCAATCTCCATCAGCCCGCTCCAAAATGCCATCACCCCAAACATCGTTACGCACAGGGCGATCGCTTCTTTCGCAGAGGAAAATAGCGCTTCCGATACCGCCTGCACTTCCCCGGTCAAAACACCATACACAATGCCGACCAGCAGCATTCCTCCCCAAATTCCGTTCATATTTGTACACTCCCGACTGCTCAAATTCTCACAAAGTGTTACTGTTATTCACAAGTTCGATTCTGGTTTATTTTTATGCAGGTAAAACCGCGAATATGAACCATCTATGTTATTTTGTTCAGTAGCGATGACCTCAAACTTTTTTCTCTGGTAAACAGACGCAACTGATGCTATAATCAACATGCTCTGTAAACGAAATGCAGAAACCCGTTTACCAGCAGCTGCAAATCAAACGACGTTTTACAAAAGGAGTTTACCGATATGGATTACGCAAAAGAATCTTTGAAAATGCACTATGACCTGAAAGGCAAAATTGAAGTGACTGCCCGCGCGGCTGTTGATTCGAAGGACGCGCTGAGTCTGGCCTATACCCCTGGAGTGGCGCAGCCCTGCCTCGAAATTCAAAAGGATATTTCGAAAAGCTATGAGCTGACCCGACGCTGGAACACCGTCGCGGTCGTCACAGATGGCACTGCCGTGCTGGGGCTGGGCGACATTGGCCCAGAGGCCGGGATGCCGGTAATGGAAGGAAAATGTGTATTGTTTAAAGCGTTTGGCGATGTGGATGCGATTCCATTATGTGTGCGGAGCAAGGATGTAGACGAGATTGTAAACACCGTCGCCCTGCTCGCAGGCAGCTTCGGCGGCGTGAATCTGGAGGACATCTCCGCTCCCCGCTGCTTTGAGATCGAACGCAAATTGAAAGAGCGCTGTGATATCCCGATCTTCCATGACGATCAGCACGGGACAGCAGTCATCACACTCGCCGGCCTCATCAACGCGCTGAAGGTGGTCGGCAAAAAAATGGAAGATATTAAGATTGTTACCTCCGGTGCAGGTGCCGCCGGCATTGCAATCATCCGCCTGCTGATCTCCATGGGGCTGAAAAATGTTATCATGACAGACCGCCAGGGCGCGATCTGGGAAGGCCGTGAAGGTCTGAACCCAATCAAAGAGGAGATGGCTAAAATCACGAACCGGAATCTGGAAAAAGGCCGTCTCGCTGACGTCATTCGCGGTGCGGATGTCTTTATCGGTGTGTCCGCTCCCGGCACACTGACTGCGGATATGGTACGCACGATGGCAAAAGATCCGATCATTTTTGCCTGCGCAAATCCTACCCCAGAGATTTTCCCGGACGAGGCAAAGGACGCGGGTGCCGCCGTAGTATCCACGGGACGTTCTGATTTCCCGAACCAGGTCAACAACGTGCTCTGCTTCCCCGGCATCTTCCGCGGGGCGCTGGACGTGCGTGCCTCTGACATCAACGATGAAATGAAGGTTGCGGCGGCTTACGCGCTGGCTTCTCTGGTAAGCGAAGAAGAGCTGAACGCTGATTATATTCTGCCCGCAGCTTTTGATCCCCGCGTAAAGGACGCAGTGGCCAAAGCAGCGGCTGACGCCGCACGCAAGAGCGGCGTGGCACGAATCTGAAAAAATGCGCATCGAACCAAACAGCCTGCTCTGGCATGGAATCGCTCCATGAACAGAGCAGGCTGTTTTTACGCCTTTTTCCTTATTCGATACTCTTCAATGATTCCACCATGTCGATCTTTTTCAACCGGAAATGCATCACAAAGTTCACAATAATTGAGAATCCAATCGTAAACAGGATGCTGATCACATAGCTTCTCAGATAAATCGCCCGCCCGAACATACAGCTGTCGACTTCAACGGTCGTGATGATAAAGGCGTGCAGTGCTTTTCCGATCAAAAGGCCAGCACCTACGCCTATAATCGTGGTCACGACATTTTCACGGAAGATATAGGCAGACACCTCCCCGTCATAAAACCCGAGAACCTTGAGTGTCGCCAGCTCCCGTCTGCGCTCGTTAATATTAATATTATTCAGATTGTACTGCACGACAAAGGCCAGCAAGCCCGCGGATACAATCAAAACAATGATAACCAGATCCAGGGCGCTTAGCATCGTGTCGATTGTCTCCTGCAGAGATTCCATATATGTAATATTCACTGCCGCGTCACAGGATAGCAAACCCGTCCCCACTTCCTCCAGCTCTGCCAGACTTTCCTCCGTGCCGTCGTAATCCGTACAGAAGAAGATACTGTTATATTCCGGCGCTTCCCCAAACAGCTCCTCATAGAGTGTCGGCGTCAGGTAAACGTAATGATAAAGGTAGTTTTCACAGATAGCCGCGACAGGAATATCTACCGTACTGCCATCGTCCCGGCTGATGCTGATTGAGTCCCCGACGGAAAGGTCAAATGCTTTCGCGATTTTTTCCGTGATAATCGCTCCCTCATCGTTCAGCGTGTAGGTTTCATCCGCTGTACGGCTGCGGAAGGTCAGAAATTCCTCCAGCTCGGCGGTGTTTTCCGGAACATAAACATAGATCGACCACTGCTTGCCGGTTCCGCTCGCGTCCTGTCCGTCAATATCCATACTCTGCATATAGAAGCGCTTCCAGCTGGTAATCTGGTTATCCGAAGCAACCGCGTTATTTAATTCTTCCAGTTCCTCTTCCTCTGCGTCCGGGTCGTAGACCAGCATCGCGTCATAGGTCTGGAGTTCGCTATACTGCAGCACACCGACGTCTCCGATGGAGTCCCGCAGGCCATAACCTACCATCAGCAGCCCCATGCAGCCTCCAATGCCGAAAATCGTCATCAGCTGGCGCCGCTTATAGCGCATCAGGTTGCGCACGGTCGATTTCCAGTTGAAATTCAGATGTTTCCAGATAAAAGGAATGTGTTCCAGGAAGACGCGCTTGCCCTGTTTGGGCGCAGGAGGACGCATCAGTTCAGCCGGTACCGTCCCCAGCGCGCGGTAGCATGCGGAAAAGGTCGCGCCAAGCGTGCACACCAAAGCAATACCGGAAGCAGCCAGCCCATAGGCCCAGTTATACGGCACGAGAATCGCCGGCTGATATTTGTACAGAATCTGGTATGCTTTGATGATCACCCACGGAAATACCTTTTCGCCAAAAAGTACGCCGAAAATGCTGCCGCACGCCGTCGCCCAGAAAGCATATTTCAGATATTTTTTCGCGATATCCCACTTCCCGTAACCGAGTGCTTTGAGCGTACCGATCTGTGTACGCTCCTCTTCGACCATACGGGTCATCGTCGTCAGACTGATCAGCGCCGCCACCAGGAAGAAAATCACCGGAAAGACCTGCGCGATATTCGTCATGCGGTCTGCGTTCTCCCCATAACCGGTATTTTCCGAAAGGCAGCTGCGGTCGTATACATACCACTCCGGGTAAGCAAGGTCGGCGAGCTCTTCCTCCGCATCCGTGATTTTTTGCTGTGCATCCGCAATCTCCTCTTCCGCATCCGCTATTTCCTGCTCCGCATCGGCGATCTTCTGCTCCGCCTCAGCTTTGCCCTCATAGTAATCGTCCCAGCCGTCCGCTATTTCCTGTTCCGCCTCAGCCAGCTCTTCCTCCGCGTCCGCGATCTCTTCCAGTGCATCCGCGATCTCCGCTCTGGCGTCCGCAATTTCCTGCCGACCATCCTCCAGCTGCTTTAATCCATATTTATACTCATAAACCGAGGAATAATACTGCGCCCAGCCGTCGTCCAGCTCTTCCCGCGCTTCCTCAAGCTGCACCCGCGCCTCTTCCAGCGCGGCATAGCCATCGTCTACCTCCTGCTGCGCCTCAGCAAGCTCCTCCTCTGAAAATTCCAGCTGCGTTTTCGACGCGGCAAGTGTCGCCTTTGATGATGCAAGCGTCTGCTTCTGTTCGGCAAGCTCCTCCTCAGCCGCCGCAAGCTGTGCCGCTGTCTCATCCAGCGTCGCCTGTCCCTCTTCCAGCTGCGTCTTTGCCACGGCCAGCTGTTCCTCCGCCGCGGTAAGTGTAGCCTCCTGCTCCTCTAACTGCGCGGCTGCGGCATCCAGCTGCGCTTTCGCGCTCGCCATCTCTGTCTCCTGCGCATCCAGCTGTTCCTTCGTCGCGGCCAGAGTTGCTGCCGCCTCATCCAACGCCGGCTTCTGGGCGGCCAGCTCGCTCTCGGCGGCCGTAAGCTGCGCCTGGAGGGTCTCCGCCGTCGCCTGCGCTTCCGCAATCGTCTGCGGCAAAGAAGAAACCTGCGCCTGCGCCGTGGCAAGCTCACTTTGTTTTTGTGCCAGATTTGCCTGCGCCTGCGCAAGCTGCTCTTTTAACGCTGAATCTTGCGCTGAATCACTGCTCGACTCGCTCGCCGCAATCTGCGCTTCCAGACTGGCAATTTCACTGTTTAGCGCATCAATTTCCGATGTCAGTGTGGAAACCTGCGCCACCGCAGCATCATACACGCTTTGCGCGCTCTCGGCCGCCGCTACAGCCGAATTGTAGCCCGCACGCAGCTCTTCCACCTGCGCAGCAGCGGTATCATAGGCACTCTGAGAAGACGCCAGCTGGGCAGCTCCTGTATTATAGCTCTCCCACGCCGCGTCTAACTGCGCCCGGCCTGCCTCATAGGTACTCTGCTGCGCGGCAAGCTCCGTCTTTGCCGCTTCCAGGGTCTCCCGCCCTGCCTCTGCCTCGGCGGCAGACGCCTCATACGTACTCTGATTTTCAGCAAGCTCTGCTACCCCCTGCTCATAAGCAGTCCATCCTTCGGCCAGCTGCTTTTCGGCCGCTTCGATCTGCTCCTCACCGGACGTAATCTGCGCCAGGCCATCGTAATACTGCTCCCAGCCGGAAGCGATCTGCTCTGCGCCGGAATCAATCTCCTCCTGTGCGGATTCGAGCTGCTCTTCGGCCTCTTCCGATTCACTCTCGTACTCTGCAAGACCGCTGGCATATTCCGCCTCATTTGTTTTTAACGTATAGTAAGCATCCCTGAGCTCACTGCGCGCTTCCGCAATGGTTTCCTCATTTTCGGCCAGCTCTGCTTCTCCGTCCGCCAGCTCCGACTGCGCCTCAGCGACCGTCTCCTTTGAATCCGCCAGTTCCTCTTTTCCATCCGCCAGCTCTGACTCCGCCGCCAGAAGCTCCGATTCCGCCTCAGCCAGCTCTGACTCTGCCTCAGCTTCTGCGTCCGCCAGCTCCTGCCTGGCGTCGATAAGTTCCTGCTCGCCGTCTTCTACCTCCACGCGCGCTTCTTCAATCTCAGACTCCGCTTCCTCCTGAATCTCCGTATAACGCGCTTCGCAGCGCACATCCTCGATCGCCTCAATCCGCTCAAGAACCTCTTCCACCAGATCATCGTAGGCGTCCGTGTAGGCCAACTCCTCCTTCGCGCCCTCGACCTGCACATAGATCAGGCTGTAGACATCCGAGTCAAACTCATCTGCAGTCACGTAGACAAAGCCGGAGAGCGTACCCGTCCCCAGTGTCGTACTGCCGCGGTCATTTGCAATATAGCAGGGACTGTAACCGATGCCGGTAATCGTCAGCTCCCGATCAATCAGGGCAGAATCGTCCTCCTCTTCCACCGTAATTTCCAGCACATCCCCTACTTCATAGCCCTTCGAGTCCGCAAAAGCCTGATCCAGAAAGCACTCTCCCGCCTGCGTCGGAAGGCTGCCCGAAATCACCGCCACCTGATTCATTGTCTCAGGAAACGCCTCCACATGAAGAACCGACTGCGACGTTTCATCCCCCGTATAGACATCCTCCATATAGGTGCCTTCGGTCGCCGCCACGCCATCCACCGCTGTAATTGCCGCCACGTCATCCTCTGTCAGCCCCATGGTGCTGATCACACGGATGTCCATCAGATTGGCGTCGTCAAAATAGGTATCCTCTGTAACCCGCATATCCGGCGCTGCGGACTGAAGCCCAGAGAAAAAAGACACGCCCAATGCCACGATCAGAAAAATGGACAAAAAGCGGTTCATACTCTTTTTTACTTCCATCCGGAAATCTTTTTTTAGCGCGCGTTTTCTCATATAATCAACTACCAGTCCCTGTTCTCTATTCCCTTGTCGCTATTAAGACCACCACTCCCACACAATGATCGCCGAGCCATGTTATGCTCTCCCTGGTCTACCATTCTATATATTCCACCGATGTCGGCGTCTCATTTCTGTACTGCTCGGCCACCTGGCCATTTTTTATTCGAATCACCCGATCCGCCATCGGCGCAATTGCCGAATTGTGCGTAATCACCAGCACCGTCATCCCCCGCTCCCGGCACATGTCCTGCAAAAGCTTCAGAATCGCCTTGCCAGTCTGATAATCCAACGCGCCTGTCGGCTCATCGCAAAGCAGGAGCTTCGGATTCTTCGCCAATGCCCGCGCAATGGAGACACGCTGCTGTTCCCCGCCCGAAAGCTGCGCAGGGAAATTTTTCATACGCGACTCGAGCCCTACCTCTTTAAGCACGCTCCCGGCCTCCAGCGGATGTTTGCAGATCTGGTTCGCCAACTCCACATTCTCCAGCGCGGTCAGATTCTGCACCAGATTGTAAAACTGGAAAACAAAACCGATGTCATTTCTCCGGTAACCGGTCAGCTTCCTCTGGTTATACTTCGCAATGTCATCCCCATCGACCCAGACGCTGCCGCTCGTCGCAAAATCCATCCCGCCCAGGATATTCAGCACCGTCGTCTTCCCGGCGCCGCTCGGCCCCACGATCACGACAAACTCGCCCTTGTTAATTTCAAAATCAATCCCATCCACCGCGCGAATCTCCACTTCACCCATGCGGTAAATCTTCGTCACATGCTCCAGCTTTACATATGCGTCCATAGGAATCTATTTCCTTTCTGGTCTGACTCTGCGTCCATTTCTTCTTATATATTCTTGCGGTTCCAACAGACCACTGCCTGGCTTCGATCAAAACGGAACCGCCTCTTCATTTCTATTTTAATAATCCACACAATAATATGCAATTATTTTATGAAAATTTAAGACTATCGCTGTTCTATTTTACCGATAAAATAACGCAGATCGACTCCATCAGTAAACCCTTATTTTTCTCACGGTTAAACCAGAATCGCTCTTACCTCTTCGCAAATCTCTTCGAACCGGATCAGACACTTTCCTCCGAAAATCTGCACTGGAACGGGCTGGTTCATTCCATAAATCGAAGTACGGCAATCCCTTCCAGTCTTGTCATGCACGATCACCCTCTCTTGCTGCAAATCAACAATCCAATATTCACGTACACCCGCGCCCAGGTACTTCCATAATTTGATTGTCGTGTCTTTGCGGGCAATCGAATCTGACAGAACTTCTATAACAAAATCAGGGGCGCCATAAATACAGCGTTTATTAAGCTTCTCTTTATCGCAAAGAACCAAAACATCTGGTTCCACCATCGTTCTGTCATCACAATCTAACTGCACATCCACCGGCGCTATCATTGCCCGACAGGAACCGCCTTCCTCCCGGATAAACTCCGCCAATTGTCTCCATATTTCCGCTGAAGCAATCTGATGCGTCGTATAAGGCGCCGACATATCATAGAAAACCCCGTCAATCAACTCCATTCGCTGGTCATCCGGAAACATATAATAATCTTCCAGCGTGTATTCCCCCTGGCGCTTATATCCGAACTGCGTTGCCGCCTCGCGCACCATGTCTATGTCTGCTGTGCTCTCTGACTGTTCATAAGTAAAAGCCGTCTTCCTGTTTTTCGTAAGCAATTCCTGGTCATCCTGTGTTTCCTTTTCCTTCATCCCGTCTCCTCCTGACTTTACCTGGCTTATATTTTCCCTTCCATCTGCTTTTCCTTTTCGGCTTTATCCTTTGTTTATAAATGCATATTACCACATAGCTAAAAGTGTGTCAATATGTTTCATAGATTGTGTTATCGCGTTTTATTTATCTATAATTGCAACTAAATATTTAAGCAAACAGGCAAGACTAAAACAAATAAGTACCTTATGATGACTTTCTGAGACTTTACGGAACTCTGCACAATGTGTGAAGTATCTGATTTGCCGGAACAAACCAAAAGATAACCAACAATGGTAACGGCTCGCACGGCATACGCCGCCTCTGCCGGATCGCCCGCCGCTGTTTTTAGAATCGCTTCGCGTTTAAAGGCGGGCCGACAAATCCAGCAGAAAAAGCAGCCTTCCTACTGCTTTTTTAATATCATAGTAAACGACGTAAGTCGTTTTACGTTGCGCCAGACGCGAGGCTGCGCAAGCAGCCATTCCTCGCGTGTCTGTGTGCATCATTTATAGTGAATGACAAAAGAATTTTGTCGTTCACTATAATAGCTCCATATTCCTGTCCGTCCGCAAACGCTCCGCATCATCCTGTGAACGCTCCTCTGAAACAGCTATGCGTGCATTTCCACTATGCTGCGTACAGCTGCCCATTCACGACGGTAAACACGGCTCCACCATACTCAACTATTCCATTGTAATCCGAATCAAGGATACCATTCCTGACTACAAACCACGCGCCATCGTATAGCGCCACGCAGGATACTCTTTGTACCATGCCCGCCCCGATGAAATACCACTGGTTGTCCCCGCCAATGGATACGGCGTTCAGCCACAGGCCGCTGTATTCAAGCACAAGCCGTCCTGCCGCTAGAAGGAACTGCTCCCCGTCATATGGAATCAGGCCATTTACCGTGGTATCCAGGATACCGTCTGTGACGTAGAACCATGCACCGTCCGAATCCAGTACCAGACCGTGCTTCCACGTCCCAGTTTCTGTTTCGGTTCCTTTCCCTGTTTCTTTCCACGAAATTGCTACAGGGGACAGTAATACCGTCAGCGGGGAAGTTGTCTACTGTGGCGGTAATCCATGTCTTT